>JBMYUK010000219.1:0-5372 GCA_049605275.1 Phycisphaeraceae bacterium | reverse complement strand
GAGGCTTGGGTTGACGCGAATGTAGGGCACGCCGTGGACGGGTTTTTGGTGGAGGATGTCCATGCGGAGGAGGGCTTTGACGGCGTCTTTTTCGGGTAGGAAGGTTTGTCTGGGGACCCAGTCGTTGAGGGGGAGTAGGGCCTGGTAGATTTTTCGGGCGTTGGCTTCGCTGTGTGCGGGTAGTCCGCGGCTTTTGTTGAGATCGATGAGGGCGTGGGCGGTCATCTGGGGGATGAAGAGGAGCCAGACGACGATGAACTGTGCCATGAATGCTCGGCCCCCGGTGAATTGATCGAGGGCGTTGGGTTCGTCTTCGACGTCGAGTTGGACGTGCGGGATGAAGCTGAAGACGGCGGTGGCGATGGCGTGGAAGAGGAAGGCGACGAGGCCGGCGTAGAGGGCCCATGGCAGGCTGAGCACGGGTTCGGCGCCGGTTCGGTCGGCGAGGTGACCGAGGCCGGCGGCGCTGGCGATGAGGATGGCCCAGCCGACGGTGCAGGCGGCGAGCAGTTGGAGGCCGGCGGTGCGTGCGGAGCGCTGCTGAAAGGCGAGGGCCTGTTGGAAGTTCATCCCGGGCATGGCGGCACTATACCCGGGGGCGGGTTGTCGGCGATGCGAACGGTCGGACTCGGATTTGCGGGTTTGTTGGGGCGGATGCTTGCCGGCTTGTGTGCTTAGGAATGTCAGGCAGGCGGGCGTTTGGAGCGATGGGGGAGTGTTTTGGGACGGGTGCGTAGCCGGTTGCATAGAATCGGATATGCAATGCAATATCGACGCTAAGGGTAAAGCGCTGCGATTGATCTACGGCCTGCTGATGCTGGTGGGCGCGGGGGTCTTGGCTGCGCTGCTGCTCATGAAGGTGTTTGTTGCGGGCTGGTTATGGGCGGTGGTCGGCGGGCTGGCGCTGATGGGCGGGTTCGGGGTGTTCGAGGCGCGTGCGGGTTGGTGCGCGGTTCGGGCGATGGGGTTTAAGACGCCGTATTGATCGAGCGGGTGATTGGTGGTCGCGGCTAGTCTTCGCTGACGCGGAGGAGTTGGGCTTGGTTTTTTTCCACGACCTGGATGGTGATGGGCGGGAGTTCGGGTCGCGGGGGTGCGATGGTGACGGCGGCGGTGTAGGACATGGATTCGTTGCGTGCGACGGCTTCTTGTCGGGAAAGGTCGAAGAGGACTTCACCCTGGCCCGAGGCGTCGGTGATCTGGATGTCGATGTCGGGTGCGCCTTCGGGCAGTTGGCTGAGGTCGACTTGGATATCGATGTCGGAGTCGGTTTTGATGGTGGCGATGGGGACGCCGGCGATCTCGCCGAGGCTGTCGAAGGTGTGGGTGGTGTTCCACTGGGCGAGTGTGGTGGCGTCGGGGAAGACGTCTTCGTGGTTCCAGGTGTTGACGGTGTTCCAGGTTTGGCCGGGTGTGGCTTGTGCGGGCGCGGCGATGAGGGTGGCGAGGTCGCTGGCGGATTCTTTGAAGTCGAGTGCTTCGGGGAGGAGTTCTGCTTCGATGGCTTCGGGTCCGGCGGCTTGTTGCATGGCGTCGAGGCCTTCGACGGATTCGATGGATCCGTCGGGCAGGACATTGACTTTGATGGTTGCGGCGACGAGTCCCGTAAGCAGGCCGTCGAAGGCGGGTCGTTCGCCGGTGAGGTTTTCGGAGTCGAGGACGACAGGTTCTTGCTCGCCGACGAGGACGGAGAACTTGATGCGTTCGAGCTTCATGGAGCAGGTGGCGCTGCCGTCGTCGTTGACGGCGTCGACGGTCCATTTGACGAGGCCTTCGCTGACGTAGGTGGTGGTTTCGGATCGCTCTTGGCCGAAGACCTGTGCGGTTTCCTGCTTTTCGGTTTTGCCCCAGAACTCGTAGGTGGCGGTTTGGCCGACGGTCCAGTCCGGGCGGAGGTTGGTGGCGTCGTCGTCTTGTGCGGCGGCGGGGAGGGCCGCGAGGACGAGGAGCATCAGTGCGCTGGCGAGGGTTTTGGTCATGGTCGTGTGGTGGGTTGGGTCGGTTGGTTTTTCGTTGCGTTGCAAGAGCATAGACGCATTTCGAATGCGTCGGGTTCGATCATTCGTCGGATCGGCCGAAGATCGCGTCGGCGCCGATGGCGACGCATTCGAAGCGGACGGCCCGCCAGCGGTCGTCTTCGAGCCGCCAGCGGATGGCCCATTCGCTGACCTGCGTGCCGGGGAAGTCGGCGAACGAGCCCTTGGCGTTGACGCGGATGGCGGTGGTGCCGAAGCCCGGCTCGTTGTCGAGGAGCACGGCCTTACTGAGTAGCTTGATGTCGTCGATGGTCGCGTCGTCGATTCGCTCGATCACGTCGTTGCGATCCAGTTCCTTTGCCATGAAGCGCGTCGTCGCGTCGGGATCGATCAGCGCGCGGACGCGGGCGAGGTCGTTGTCTTCGACGGCGAGGAGCAGGTCGGTCAGCGCGGTTTCGAGGCGCTCGCGATCGGTCGTAACGAAGTGCCCCGCCGCCGCGGTGAGCGCGACGCCCGCGAGGAAGCACCACGACACGCGGAGGAGGCGCGGGTTCTGCGTCCGCCGGCCGATGACCCGCATCGCCGCCCAGACGATCGCGAACCCGGCCATCAACCAGCCCGGCGACTCGAAGAGCAGATAAGGCACCCATCCGATTTGTTCGCCAACGCTCGCGAGCATGTCTGCATGATAGACGCACGGAAGAGGGGGCCGAGGATCAATGACGCAACAGCCGCGTCGCGGGCGAAGCATGACACGCTGATCGTGAGTGTCCTGCGACGCGTCGATCGCGGCTGTGCGTCGATACCGATTTAATAACGAAGTACCTCTTTAGCCGCCGGGCAACGCCCGGGTGCGACATCTCTGACATCGATGAATCGCTCACTCCCGAATCGATACAAGTCGTTTCAATACGCGTTGCGTTTGTGCAGCGGGACGGTGGCGAGGTCGATGGTGGCGAGTCGGTCGGCGATGGCTTGGCCGGACTTGCCGCCGCCGTAGGGGTGTCGCAGGCCTTTGGTTTTCATCGTGAGCGCTTTGGCGATGGCGTGTTCGATGGATTTCGCGTCGTGGTCCGCGTTGACGACGGTCTTGGGTTGTTCCCGGCCGGCCTGGCGCTGGCCGATGTTGACCGCGGGGGTGCGGAGGACGGCGGCTTCGATGAGCCCGGCCGAGGAATTGCCGACGAGGGCCTTCGTGCCCGCGAGCAGCGCGAGAAACGCGGCGCGGGGCAGGTGGTCGGTCGGGGTGAGCTTGGCGTCGACGATCGCGCGGACGATCGCGTTGCGACCCGGGTCGTGATTGGGCGCGAGGACGAGTCGGCTGTGCGGCGCAGTCGCGTCGAGCGTCGCCTGCATGCGGTGGTATTCCTCGTCTGGCGTAGCGCCGGTGGGGTGCTGCATGACGACGAGGTCGGGCGCGTCGTCGATCGGCTTGACGCGTTTGAGCCCGTCCACGGCCGGCGAGCCGACGCGGAAGACCAGGCCCTTGTCTTCGCCCATGCGGATCAGGCGCTGTTTACTCTGCGAGGTCGCGGGGAAGTGCAGGTGCGCGAGCTTGCTGATCGCGTGACGCATCGCCTCGTCCGCGACGCCCTCGGCCCGGTCGCCGCCGTGCACGTGCGCCAGCCGAAGCCCGCCGACCTGCGCCGCCAACGCCCCGGCCAACGCCTCGATCCGATCGCCCAGCACCAGCACGACGTCCGGCCCGAGCTGCGACAGCACGCGACCCAGCCCCGCCACGCCGCGCGACAGCGACTGCACATCCTCGGCCCGCGTCGCCAACCCCCCGACACGCTGCATCCGAACGCGCGCCGCAATCGGGAACCGGATGTCGCGCTTGCTCTCGGTGATGAGGTGCGTGCCCGTGACCAGCAGGCGGAGCTCGAGTTCGTCGTGCGCGTCGATCGCGTCGAGCACGGACTCGAGCAGGCCGTATTCCGCGCGCGAGCCCGTGATGACCGCGATCGTTTTGCTCATGGTTCGCTCCGATCGATTAATGGCTTCGCGACGTGGCGTCGTTGCGAGGTTGAATCGTTAGCCGGCGGCGCGCGACGATTCGTCGTCGAGGCGTTCGCATAGCGCGGCCTCGGCCCGTTTGAAATCCTCGGCCGTGTCCACGTCCACCACCGCGCCGGGGTCGGTCACCACCGCCCGACGATCGGCACCGAGAAACGCGTGCGGCCGACCCGCCTCGACGCAAAACAACGACCGCCGCGTCACCGCGATCACCCCGCCGTCGAGCATGTACACCGGCGGCAACTCTTGCCGGCGATACACATCGTTATCCGTGTACATGCCCAGTTCGCCGGTCTCCGGATCGACCGTCTTCATCCAGTACGGGTGGTGCTTGCCGACCGGGCACACGCTCTGCACGCTGTCGGACCGGGTCGCTTCGAGCTTACTGAGCGCACGGTCGGCGAGGTCGATCGGCCGCACCGGAACGTTGCCGTACAGAATGCAGATGCGCTCGTGCAGATCGACCACCTGCCCGACCGCGTGGCGCACGGCCGCATCGACCGTCGCCGCGTCGTCGGCCAGTTCAGTGGGTCGGCGGACGACCTCGACGCCGTAGCCCTCGGCGATCTCCGCGAGCCGATCGCCGTCGGTCGTCACCAGCACCCGATCGATCGACGGGGTCCGAAGGGCGTGCTCGATCGTCCAGGCCAGCATCGGCTTGCCCGCGATCTCGCGCTCGTTCTTTTTCGGCAAGCCCTTGCTCCCCGCCCGGGCAAGCAGCACCGCCAACGCACCGCGATCCATCACACACCTCCTTCGACCGCGACCGGCTCGGCCGCCGTAAACAAGCGACGCTGCGCCATCAGCCATCGCCAACACGACGGACAAACCGCATCCGCCGCACCCGACGCATCGGCCAACGCAACCACCGAGCGCCACCCCTCAACCAGCGACTTGTCGCCACCCAACGCGCCGACCGGCAAACGACCCAGCCAATCCTGCCCGCACAGACAAACCGTCCCGTCGCTCAATACCGTCAGCCGTTGCTTTCGCCGATGCAGATCGATCGGCTTGTCCGCCGGCCAGGGCACGTCCATCGGCACCGGGCTCAGGTCCGGAATCAGCCCACGCCCCGTCGCCGCGCGATCCACCACCGCCCAACCCGCCAGCGTCATCCAACGCTCGAAAAACGTCTCCAAATCCCCGAGGTTCTCCGCCACCTTCACCAGCCGCGGCACGACCCAGCCGCAGAACCCCGCGCCCGCCTGCCGGTTCGCGTTCCGCCGCTTGAACAAGCGCTGCAGGTTGTCCATCACCCGGCCGAACGCGTCGACGCCCATCAATGTCGCGTACGTCTCGGCCGAGTCGGCATTGAGCCGAACCGAGATCACGTCCAACGGCAGCGTCGCGAGCCTATCGATCGTCTCGTCGTCGACAAGC
>JBMYUK010000218.1:0-5383 GCA_049605275.1 Phycisphaeraceae bacterium | reverse complement strand
TGCGCCGACTCGACGATCTCGGCGAGCCATGCGTGGGGGATAGGCATGTCGGCTAGAGTTTAGCGGGGTGTTTTTTTCGCGACAAAAAGATACCAATGGACAAAGAACAACCGCATCTGATTCTTGTCTTTTTGTGCGCTCTTGTGGCTAACCGCCCTGGCCGCTCCTTCCTCGTGAGGTCAGCACGACCGGCACCTCGTACGCGGTCGGTTTGGGCGGGTTGGGCATCTCTTCCGGCTCGGGCACGCCGGCGATCCGTGTCGACATCGCGATCTCGTCGCACGCCTGGTTCTTCGGGCAACGCACGCACTCGCTCCAGACTTTCAATGGCAACTGCTGGCGATCCAACACCGCGAACCCAAGCCGCTCGAAAAAAGCCTGCTCGTAGGTCAGCGTCATCACGCGCGGGACGCCGAGCGCTCTTGCCTCTTCCAGGCAGGCCTCGACGAGTTGGCGCCCCAGGCCCTTGCCGCGCTGACTGCGATCCACCGCCAGCGACGCGATCTCGCCCCAGTTCGCCCAGATGACCGTCATCGCGCAAAGACCGACCACTTGGCCGTCATCTTCCACCACATGAAACGCGCGCACCGTCTCGTACAACATCGCAAGCGACTTGGGCAACATCAACCCCAATTCGGCGTTGTCGTTAATCAACTGTGCCATCACGGGCACATCGGAGACAGTGGCTTTACGGATGGATGTCATGCAGATGCGTCGTTCATCTTTTCAAAGTATTGATCCAGGGCAGAAATGAGTTCTGGCAAATGGATGGTGACAATATCCCAAAGAACACGTGGCTTAACTTCGTCGTAGGCATGAACGAGGACGTGTCTTGTCGCAATCACTCGGTCATAATCCGGGACAACGCTGAGGCAATCGGCACCGGTTCTCCGCAATTGAAAAGCCGCTTCACCAATATTCTGAATACCACGTTCAACGACGAAGCGTGTCGGCTTGTCTTCGATGATGTCCTGCCGGGATTTGTCCTGGCAATACGACCGGACAAAGTATGCGTTATCCAGCATGTCGCGCAGGTAGGCTTGTGGGTTCTTCTGGGCCAAAGATGAGCTTCCGGGTCGCATCGACCGATTCGATCACATACGGGTTCTTCATGGCCTCGCGATCGACCAGATCGACTTTTCGGCCGAACATCGCTTGCAGCCCCTCTTGTAAGCCCCAATAAGCATCCCATGCCGACCCATCGTGATCGGGCTCGAAGATCACTAGAAAATCCAAGTCACTCGTTTTGGGATCAAAATCCCCGCATGCTGCCGAACCGAACAGCCACAGCGTGCGTGCGTGGTGGGCACGGCCGAGGGCTTCGATTTCATCACGTTTGGCGAGGACTTGGTCCAGCATGGTTGGATTATACGATTGTCAGTTGCCCTTTGATACGCATTTTGCGATGGATATCGTGATAACGAGTAGAAAAGTGATGATGCCGATGATGTTCAAATAGTCGAATACGACCCAATGCTTACGTTTTCGGTTCATTGTCTTGCTCTCATAAATGAGTGAGCAGTTTCGCCTCGTCCCACACTTCGACGCCGAGGTCTTGGGCTTTTTTGAGTTTCGAGCCCGCTTTCTCGCCGGAGATGAGGAGGTCGGTGTTCTTGCTGACGCTGCCGCTGACCTTGGCGCCGAGGTTTTCGAGGATTGTCTTGAGTTCGCTTCGGCCGTGGCTTTCGAGCGTGCCGGTGATGACGATGGTCTTGCCGGCGAATGGGTTGTCGCCTTCAACGACTTGGATTCTTATATCTTCGGTCAGATCGACGCCCGCGTCTTTGAGTTCCTGGATGACGCGCTGGCCGGCGGGGTTGTCGAGGAACTGGCGGACGCTGGCGGCAGTGATCGGGCCGACGTCTTCGATGGCTGCGATCTCGTCTTCGGTTGCGGCTGAGAGCTTGTCGATGTCGCCGAAGTGTTGGGCGAGTCGTTTCGCGCCGCCGGTGCCGACGTGTCGGATGGTGAGCCCGGCGAGGACGCGGGTGAGGCGGCGTCCTTTGGACTGCTCGACGCCTTCGATCAGGTTATCGACTTTTTTCTCGCCCATGCGTTCGAGGGCGAGTAGCTCGTCGCGTTTGTCCTTGAGGCGGTAGATGTCGCCGAGGTTGTTCAGCAGGCCGGCGTCAGCGAGTTGTACGATGGTCTTCTCGCCCAGGGCGTCGATATCCATCTGGTTTCGGCCGACGAAGTGGATCATGCGCTCGCGGAATTGGGCGGGGCATTCGGGGTTGGGGCAGTAGCGAGCGGTCTCGTCTTCCGTGCCAAGCGGAGCGGGCGGCGTGAATTCTTCCGGGTCTCTGCTCTCTTTCTCTGCCTTAGCTTTCTCGCGCTCGACGGCGCGCTTGTGTACGGCCAACTCGTTGAGGCGTTTGCTGTCGTACTCGATCTCGACGGGCGTAGCGCATTCGGGGCACTCGTTGGGGGCGGCGATTTTCTGTTCGCTTCCGTCTCGAAGGTCGGTCACGGCTTCGACGACTTGCGGGATGATCTCGCCGGCCTTTTCGATGACGACGGTGTCGCCGAGGCGGATGTCTTTGCGGAGGATTTCGCCGAAGTTGTGCAGGGTCGCGTGGGTGACGGTGGTCCCGGCGAGCAGGGTGGGCTGCATCGTGGCGCGGGGGGTGAGCTTGCCGGTCTTGCCGACCTGCCAGGCGACGTCGAGTAGTTTGGTGCGTGCCTGCTCGGCCGCGAACTTGTAGGCGATGCACCATCGCGGCGCTTTGCTGGTGACGCCGAGTCGGTCTTGCAGGGCGTAGTCGTTGACTTTAATGACGACGCCATCGGTGGCGAAGGGCAGGTTGTGTCGCAGTTGGTCGAAGTCCCGGATCCATTGCCAGGCTTCTTCGGCGGAGTCGACGGTCGATTCGTGCCGATGCACGGGCAGGCCGAGTTGTTTGATCGCCGCGATGAAGTTGGTGTGCGTGTCGTAGGCCGCGTCGTCGCTGACTTCGCCCTTGCCGTAGGCGACGAATTGCAGGCCGCGGATGACTTTGGCGGGGTCTTTCTGCTTGAGTGTCCCGGCGGTGGTGTTGCGGGGGTTCATGAAGGGGTCTTCGCCGCGCGCGGCTTTATCGGCGTTGACCGCATCGAAGACGTCCTGGGGCAGGTAAATCTCGCCGCGGACTTCGAGGGTTTCGGGGATATCCGCGGCGCTGCGCTCTGCCCCGGCTTGGAGGCGGAGTTGCAGCGGGATGTGGCGGACGGTTTTGATGTTGTGGGTGATGTCGTCGCCCTTCGTGCCGTCGCCGCGGGTCAACGCCTGGACGAGTCGGCCTTGTTCGTAGCGCAGGGCGAGCGCAACGCCGTCGACCTTGGGCTCCATCACGATTTGGATGGTTTCGGCGTCGGCGAGCTTACGTGTGCGGGTGTACCACGCGTCGAGTTCGTCTCGGTTGTAGGTGTTGTCGATCGACAGCATCGGGCTGCTGTGCGGCCTGGTTTCGAAGCCATCGATCGGCTCGCCGCCGACGCGCTGCGTGGGGGAGTCGGGGGTGACGAGGTGAGGGTGATCGGCTTCGAGTTGTTCGAGTGCCCGGAGTGTCTGGTCCCATGCGAGATCGGACATGCCGGTTTCCTGGCCGAGGCGGTAGAGCCGATCGGCCTCGTTGAGCTTGTCGCGGAGTTGCTCGGCTTGTTGCGCAGGATCGGACATAAGGTGATTTTACGTTGTATGCGAATGAAAAGCCCGCGCCTGGGCGGCGCGGGCTTCGTGGGTGTGGCGGATGGGTGTGTTGGTTGAGTCAGGCGCGGATGGCTTTTTCGAGCATCTGTCGGCCGGCGCGGTGGGGGCAGCTCTGGGCTTTGCGTCTTAGGGTGTCGATCTCGCCGTTGCGTTTCATCTGTCGGACGAGTTCGAAGAGGCGGTTGTCGCGGTCGCGGGTGAAGCGGGGGAAGGCCTGTTCGAGTTCGACGCGGGTGTGCTTGCTGAGCGGGTCGTCGAGCCCGGTTTGTACGACGGCCCACTGGAAGAGCGGGCCCGGGTCGGTGTTGTATTTGAAGGTGTCGAGGGTGGCGTCGAGTTGCTGCTCGTCGGAGGCGAAAGGGTCGTTGCAGGCGTCGGGTAGGTCCCAGAGTTCGCCCTTGCCGCCGTTGCTGCCTTCGAGTTGATCGAGCCAACCGGCCCCCAGTTTGTTTGCGTCTGTGCTCATGCTCATGTCCGGTCCGAGTCCTTTCGGAAGTGGTGTTGAAGTCTTGTTGATCTGATCGCCCGGAACGAGCGGGGCGATGGCGGTGTTAAGCGTCGTGTTGCGTTTGTTGGCGAAGTCGATACGTAGTCGCTGCGCCTGGATGCCGTTGTGCGTCGCGGGCTGAGCCTGAACGACGACGCCCGTTCCCCATTCGGGCTTTTTGGGGTGAGCGACTTTGTCGCCGACCTTGAATCGCGGTGGTTCACTCATCGGAGCCTGCCGATTTAGGTCAATCGCCGCTGTCTGCTGCAGCGCGGCCCGGGAACGAAATCCCGTCACGCACGAGGCGATTGAACCTATCTAATTGCATTGCTTTGCCGGCATCGCCACGAATCATCGTGCAGGCAAGCGATCGATGCTGACGTCTTTCTGGGACGAACGTCGAGCGACTTATTTTGTATCGGCTTATCAGGCCTGAACCTGACCGTAAAAGTATAACGGCGTTGATCGGAATGGCAAGCCGCGATGCCTTATACGCGATTACCGGCTCGAATCGGTTATAAAACCGTTCTGTCAGGTTTATCGGAGACCCTCAGCGATGGCGGCAAAAGACCTCAATCGGCATCAATCCTCGATCGTCAAGCGTTATTACCAGAACCTCGACTCGATCGTCGCGACGCGATTGCAGGAAGCGGTCACCGAGTTATACCTGGCGGAAAGCGATCGCAAGCGGGCCTCGCTGTGGAAGAAGGTGAAGGGGCAACTGGAGAAGACCCCGGCCGAGCCCGCCTTGATCCGGCAGATCGTCGAGGGCGGCGACACCGAGCGACTGGCGAAACTGGTTGGCGATCTGATTGCGGGACGCGTCGTCAAGCGGGATTGAGTGTCGTTGATTCAGGCTTGCGGTTGGACGAGCGATTCGGGCTGGACGATCGGGCCGAGTAGTTCGCTTCGCCAGCCGGTGTTGACGGGGAGTTGGGGGATGGGTCGGCCGTCGAGCGCCGCGCTGACGAGCGGGCCGAGTTCGCGTTTACTCGTGACACACCCCGGCGTGATCGAGCGGTCTTCGCAGCGATCGGCGATGCGTTGCCAGAGGGCGTTGACGGCGTCGCGGTGTTCTTCTCGGACCCGGACAGCAAGGACATGCAGCGGCGGGTCGACGAACTCGCGGTCGAGTGCCGCGGTATGGCCATGGTCTGTCGACACAGCGGCTACTTGGGCGTGCGCCAACGCACGACGCCTTACGGCAG
>JBMYUK010000217.1:0-5409 GCA_049605275.1 Phycisphaeraceae bacterium | reverse complement strand
CGGGACGTGCACCCCGACATAGGGCTGTCGCTGACGGCCATTAAGACGTTTTTTACGACTCTTGCCGCATTTCGCAAAGTGTGTATGCGGCCAATCTGCTTATGGACGATGTAACGTTTTGGTTTACAATATAGTCGTCATTTATATGCTAAATAAGCTGTATCAGTGCGCAATTCATTTCTCGGGAATCCTCCTTGCAAGCGGCGCGATCGCGCTGGTGATATTGCAATTGGGTAATTCGAATGACGCATTAGTGCAATCAGCCCGCACCGATACGCTGCAGGCGGTCAATAACGCGGCGCCTGCATCCAAGCAAGAGCACGTCGATCCGGTCGAGGTCCTCGAGACTTACTGTTTTTCGTGTCACGGCCCGGACGAGCAAAAAGGCAGCGTGCGGTTCGACCAATTGGAAACGACCGACCCGGTCCAGTTGCAAACGCTCTTCGGCGACGCGAAAGAAGTCGTCGAATGGGAAGACATGCCCCCGGCCAAGTCCAAGCAGCCGAGCGAAGCAGAGCGCGCCGCGTTGATTCGCTGGCTGGACGGCAAGATCAGCCCGGAGGAAAAGAAGAAGCTGGCCGACAAACTGCGCAAGCCTGAATACGGCAACTACGTCGATCACGAGGCGCTCTTCTCCGGCGAACACGCCGACCTGCCCGGCTACACCACCGACCGCCGCTGGCTCATCAGCGAGTTCATCTTCGACGCCAAGTTCCAACGCATCCTCGAGAACCGCACCGTCGCGAATATCCGCAAAGGCAAACGCGTCGATATCCTCGGCGGCCACACGATCCGCGACCTCAGCCTGGCCAACCCGTTCCTGTTGCCCGAGAAATCGGGCGTGCGCTACTACGCCAACGACGACCTGACGCGCGGGCACCTCTCGGCGATGCTCGGCAACTCGCACAAGACCGCGATCTACATCACCGAAAATAAAATCAAAAGCGGACGGCAGCGCGACTATCTACCCGCGACGACCGAGGTGCTCGCCCCGGAGGATCGACACGAGAAGACGCTTGTCGGCCGTCGTGAATTTCTTGAAGAACACATCGCAACGGTTTGCGAACAACTCTACGGCGACGACAATCAGCAGTGGCTTCCCGCGTTCGTGCCGGTCGTACTCAAGGAAGAGAAGGCATACAGCGCCGAAGATCTGAAAAAGAATAAACGCTTGCCCGTGCCGGTCGCGCAGAACACGCTTAAGAAATCGGGCGGCTGGGCTGTATTGGAGCAGCTCGTGCTTGACCCGGCGAATGCGGACAAGCCCGACGACGCGATCATCGAGATGTGCGAGAGAACGTGGTTTTACAAGGGCGATTACGAGTTGGACATCCAGGGCCGAGTCGCGCTGCTGCACGATTACATCGCGGACTTTCGCTCTCGCATCGCGGAGGACAAGCGGGCGAAGCGAACGGTTTACAAGCCGCTGGATGACGCTGAGATGGCTGTCATCAACGCGGGAATCAAGAAGCATCGCGCGAAGGGCGATCGTTACAACGCCATCATCGAGAAGTGCCTGGCCGACTGGGAGGCCGGATTCGTACGAGAGCGGATCGAGGCCGGCCCGCCTTCGGACGAGTTGTACGGCCGGATGATCGAAGAACTATTCGTGCAGATCCTCGAGCGCTCGCCGGACACGCCCGAGGCCGAGCAGTATCTCGCGTTGGTCAAAGGCTACACCGACAAACTCGGCCGGCGCAAAGCGGTGCAGAAGCTGATCCAGACGCTGCTGCTGACCAGCGAATTCGTATACCGATACGAGTTCGGAGCGGGCGAACCGGACGAGCACGGCCGGCGCATGCTCCCGCCGCGCGACGCGGCCTACGCGATCGCCTACGCCCTGACCGACCAGAGCCCGGACGAGCAACTGCTCGAAGCTGCTCGCACCGGCAAGCTCAACACCCGCGAAGACTATAAGCGCGAGGTCGAGCGCCTGCTGGCACAACGCGATACCTATTACCGAATCGATAAGAAACTTGCGGATAGATGGCGAGATGGCAATGTCACCAACATGCCCATTCGTGAGTTACGCTTCTGGCGTGAATTCTTCGGCTATCCCAAAGCGTTGACGATCTTCAAGGACCAGAAGCGATTCGGGGCCCGCCGCCTTGATCGAGCGACCAACCGGCTGCTCGAAGAGGCCGACCGCATGGTCGCGCACATCCTCGAAGAAGACAAGGACGTCATCGAGCAGCTGCTCACGACCGAGGAGTTCATCGTTTACCACGACGGCGATAGCGATCGGATGCAAGCACGCTCCGACGAGATCAAAAAGATTTACGCATACTTTAAAGATAAAGACTGGCAGAACTTCGACAAAAAGGACATCCTCGAACACGCTGATTTCCTCCGCACCGTTGACATGCGAAGCATCGATCCGGACAAGCCGGATTATCGCAACCGGCAAGGTGATTTTGTCAAGCTGTTTAAGAAGTCGGTGGGCTCGATTGTCGATCGGCTGGACGAAGGCTACGCGCACGCCGCGCCTTACGACCTCTACATCGGATACGGCAACGATTTCATGTCGGGTATGTACGTCGGCAAGTTCTGGAACTACGAGCTGAGTGATTGGGATTACAGCCCGGTCCAGCCCGCGAAGGTCCCCAACCGCAAGGGCATGCTCACCCACCCCGCCTGGCTGATCGCCCACGCCTTCAACACCGAGACCGACCCGGTGCACCGCGGCAAGTGGGTGCGCGAAAAACTCCTGGCCGGGACGATCCCCGACGTGCCGATCACCGTCGACGCCCAGATCCCCGAGGACCACGACAAGACGCTTCGCCAGCGGCTGGCGATGGCCACGGAAAATCAGTATTGCTGGCGGTGCCACGTCGACATGAACCCGCTCGGCAACGCGTTCGAGATGTACGACGACTTCGGCCGATTCCGCACCGTCGAGCGTCTTGAGTATGCCGGCAAACTGATCGAGGAGGGCCCGGAGATTCCATATGGCAATCAGGGCAGTCACATGGACGACTACCGGGATCTCTACGAGACCCTGCCCGTCGATTCCACAGGCTACCTGCACGGCACGGGCGACAGCTCGCTCGACGGCGAGATCACCGGTGCGATCGACCTGGCCGAGCGCTTGGGCAAGTCCGAGCGTGTCCGCCAATCCATCATCCGCCACGCATTCCGTTATTTTATGGGGCGAAACGAGTCGCTGAACGATTCCAAGACGCTGATCGATGCCGAACAGGCTTACCTCGAATCCGGCGGCAGCTTCGACGCGGTGATCGTTTCCCTGTTGACTTCCGATTCCTTTATCTATCGCAAAGCGATCGAGGACTAAACGATGAACTTTAATCGACGACAATTTATGCAAGCCACGGCTATCGGTGCCGGTGCGCTGGTGATGCCCTTTAAGGTCAGCGAGGCCATGGCCGCCGCGAGCGAGATGGGGCCGCGCCGCTTCGTCTTCATCCGCAAATCATCGGGCATCCGCCCGCTAGAGACCGCGCTGGTCAACTTCTCAGACAAGCACAAGAAACTGGACGAAGACAAGCAGGCGCTCGAAGCGGACTTGCACAAGCACGAACTGCCGCTCTGGCTCCGCGGGCTCGACGAATACAAAGACAACATGACGATCCTTCAGGGGCTGTCCGCCAAGATGAGCGAGAACGTGCACTGGTCGTTCTCGTCGGTGATGGGCTGCTTCAAGTCGCAGCGCAACACGCTCAGCGCGATCAAGCGGACGACGATCGACTATGAGCTGGCTAAGCTCTTCCCCTCGCCGTTCGGTCACGTCGAGTTCTCGTTCGCCCAGGATCGCCGCGGCATCGTCGACGGCTATTCGGCCCCCGCGCCGCACACCCGCAACTACTGCTACGCCGACCCCGAGACCGCGCGCAACGAACTGTTCAAGTCCGTCCTGAATCCCGACGCGGTGAACTCGGACAACGACATGCTCAACTTCCTCCAGAGCCGAGAGGGCCTGGAACTCACCGGTATCCATGGCCACGAGCGCAACCGCCAAGAGTCGCACATCAATTCGATCGGGGCGATCCGCGAGCGGAACAAAAAACTCGTGGAGATGGCCGGCGAGTTGGCCAAGCACCTGCCCGATCTGGACCCGATCCATCTCGACGGCGGCGAGCGAGCGACCACGCCGCAGAAGCAGGCCGCGATGACCGACATGCTCGTCGCGTCGCTTGTCTCGGGGCTGACCAACGTCGTCACCTACACCATCGACGACCTCGGCACGCCCGTCACCGGCCTACCGGGCAACGAAACCGACCGCATCGGCATCCACCCGCTCGGTCACGACGAGGCCTTCGGCGGCGTGCCCGCGTGGAAGACCCGCGAGCAGATCCGCATCAGTCACGTCAACCAGGTCAAGACCATCGTCGAGAAACTCAAGGCCGTGCCCGAAGGTGACGGCACGATGTTCGACAACACGACGGTCATGTACTTCCCGGAAAACGGCGAGACGCACCACGGCGTCGGTAAGGAATCGCCCTTCCTCATCATGTCCGGCGACAACTGCAAGCTCGACATCGCCGGCCGATACATCCGATTGCCTTATCACGGCGAAAAAGGTCACAAGACCCTCGGCAATTGGTACACGACCCTCCTCAACGCCCATGGCAATCCGATCGAACACTACGGCGACCTCGACACCGAGATGTCGCGCAAGAAGTTCGACCAGACCGGCGCGATCCGACAGTTCATGAGCTGAGCGATCGATCATCGCTCTGACACCGCGTAGATGAATCGCGAGTTGAAACGTCGCGAGTGGACCGATATCGAAAAATAGCCGCGATACTACGCATCGCAGGAAACGCACGATCAGCGTGTCGTGCTTTGTCTGCGACGCGTAGCGGCGCGGCTGTTTCTTCGAATTAACTCAATACAGGATCCGTAGCAGACGGCTACGCCGTCGGCGTCACTCGGCCGTCGGCTTCCTTAGCCTGGCCGGAGGCGATGAGCCGGTCGATGGCCTGGTTAAAGCGATCTGCGATACGCTGCGTCGTTCGATTGAATCCGAAGCGCTTCGCCGCCTCGCGCACGAGGTCTTCGCGTGGCAGGCCGAATTGCTCGGCGAGGACCAACGCGCACGCATTTCGCAACTCGACTTGCGGCAGGTGGTCGATCTCGCGCTGCGACGCCGCGTCGTCGTCGGCGATGCGCAACAGCGTGTAGGCATCGGGGGCCTGATCGGGTCGCCAAAGCGTGGTTCCGTCCGACCGCAGCGTGCCCTCGTCGATCGCGTGTCTGAGGATTTCCGCGAAACGATCTTTGTATCGCTGCGTGCTGCGCGTGATGCCGAAGGCCTCGGCGAGACGATCGCTGGCCAGTTCATCGACGATCGGCGCCTCGATCTCGACGATCTTCGTCAATGCCTTGGTCAATCGGTTCGTGGCGGAGTCGGCGTAGATGTCTTTGACGGCGGTGTCGCGTTTGGTCAGC
>JBMYUK010000216.1:0-5415 GCA_049605275.1 Phycisphaeraceae bacterium | reverse complement strand
CGGCTTCGTCGAGTTGTGTCTGTGCGTGGGCCACGTCGGCTTGTCCTTATCTCGGTCGTCGTCCGCTCGGCAACAGGCCGATGCAAACGGTTGGGTCGGTCGGTCGTTACGGCTGGTCCGTCGCGTCGGCGGCGGCATCGGGCGCGGGCGCGGCGGCGGCCGAGCTCAGCTGCACCGCGCGGAGATAAGCGATGATCGCCCAGCGGTCCTCGGGCTTAATCATCGGGCCCAGCGCGTTCATCGTGCCGTGGCCGTTGGTAATCACATCGAAAATCCGCCCGCCGGCGTAAGTGCCCTCGGCGTATTTCGGATCCACGAGGTTCGCGGGGATCAACGGCAGCGTGCCGGTCGCCTTTTCCGAGGGCACGCCCTGGTCGTAAGCCGCGAGCACCTTCATCGCCTCGATCGTCGGGCCGACGCCGCGGGCGTCCGCGCCGTGGCAGGTGTAGCAGTGGATCTCGTACTGCTCTCGGCCGTGCTCGACAAATCCGCGGTCGACCGTAACGATCGACGGGTAGCCGGTCAGGTATTTGGCCGTGGCGTTGCCGTTCTCGTCTTCGACGACGATCTTCTCACCGGTCTCGGCCGAGACCTCGAACCCGCGATAGGCCAGGTCGTCGTCTTTGAGCATGCCCGGGTCGGTCCGGTTGGTGCTTCGGCCCCACGCGACGGTGCCGGGCACGTAGCCGCGCATCGACTTGCCGTCCGCGAAGACGTCGTTGGCCGACTGGGCCTTGGACTTGGCCTGGTTATCCATGTCCTGGAAGATGTGGATGCGGGGGTTGGGATCGAAGTAGTTGCGCTTGAACCAGATGGACGAGGCGATGCCCAGCGGCACGAACGCGCCGATCACCAACACCGCCACCAGCACCATCGGGGGCTTGGGCAGTCGCAGGTCGAGATCGATGTCAGAGAGTTTCATCTTTTATCCGTAAACGTTTCAGACGAAGCGCCGCGCCTTCGTCGCCATCGCGCGTTCAAACGCGTCGATTCACCAAATGACCCTGTCATTCGTCGTCGATCACCTCCACCGCCAGACAGCCCGGTAGGTTTTTCACGAACTCGGCCGACTGCTGCGCATCGAACTGCGGGTCCTTCGCCTCGATCGCGATGAAGAACCGATCGTCCGTCGCCCGGCGGAAGCGCCTGCTCCGCAGAAGCGGATTGCTCATCAGAGGCAGCTTGTTCAAAAGGAACATCGCGAACACCGCGGTGTACGCGCTGAACATGATCGTGAGCTCGAAGATCACCGGGATAAAGCCCGCAAGCGAGTTGAACGGCTTACCCGAGATCAGATAGGTGTAGCCCTCGAAGTTCTCCGGGACGAAGCCGGGCAGCGGCAGCCAGTCCGCCATCGTGTAGGTCGTGAGCAGGATGCCGGTCGTCATACCGGTCAGCCCCATCGCCAGGACGAGCCAGGGCAGGATCGTCGGCTTGATGCCCAGCGCGTCATCGATGCCGTGCACCGGGAAGGGGGTGTGGGCGTCGATCCGCTGGTAGCCGGCCTCGCGCACCGCGTTGGCGGCGCCGATGATGTCGTCGACGTTGTCGAACTCGCCGATCAGGCCGAAGACCCGTGGCTCGGCCGCGGCTTCGGTCGCGCGGGGGGCGGCGGGTCCGGTGGTGGGGGTGTCGATCGCGGTCATGGCTTAGGCGTCCTCCTTTTGCGGCTGGTCGGAGGCGTCGCTTTCGTCTGACGCGTCGTGATCGTCGCCGTGGCTATGGCTATGGCCGTGGTGGGCGGCGGGCATGACGGTCTTGACCTCGGCGATCGCGATGACCGGCAGGAACTTCAGGAACAGGAAGAACAGCGAGCCGAACAGCCCGAACGAGCAGGCGAACATGCACAGGTCGACCCACGTCGGGTGGAACTGCGCCCAGCTGCCGGGCAGGAAGTCTCGGCTCAGCGAGGTGACGGTGATGACGAAGCGCTCGAACCACATGCCGACGTTCACGCACATCGCCGCGAACATGATGCACCACAGGTTCTCGCGGCACTTTTTGATCCAGAGGATCTGCGGGCCGATGCAGTTGCAGAAGACCATCAGCCAGAAGCCCGAGACGTAGTTGCCGAAGGGCCGGTTGCGGAAGACGAACTGCTCGAAGTGGTGGCCGGAGTACCAGGCGGTGAAGAACTCGATCGAGTAGGCGTACATGACGATCATGCCCGTGCCGAGCATGACCTTGGCGCAGTTGATGATGTGGCGCATCGTGATGATGTTTTTCAGCCCGAGCCACTCACGGCAGGGGATGGCGAGGGTGAGCACCATGGCGAACCCGCCGTAGATCGCGCCGGCGACGAAGTAAGGCGGGAAGACGGTCGTGTGCCAGCCGGGGATCTGCGCGACGGCGAAGTCAAACGAGACGACCGAGTGCACCGAAAGGACCAGCGGCGTACACAGCGCCGCCAGGAGGAGGTAGGCCTTCTCGAACCGGTGCCAGTGCCTCGCGCTGCCGGTCCAGCCGAGGGCGAAGAAGCTGTAGGTGATCTGTCCGATGCGGCTCTTGGCCTTATCGCGGAGGGTCGCGAGGTCGGGCACCATGCCGGTGTACCAGAACAAGAGCGACACGGACGCGTAGGTCGAAACCGCGAAGACGTCCCACAACAGCGGCGATCGGAACTGCGGCCACATCGCCATCTGGTTCGGGTAGGGGAAGAGCCAGAACGCCAGCCAGGGACGACCGACGTGGATCGCGGGGAAGATGCCGGCGCAGACGACGGCGAAGATGGTCATCGCCTCGGCGAAGCGGTTGATCGAGGTGCGCCAGTTCTGGCGGAAGAGGAAGAGGATGGCGGAGATCAGCGTGCCCGCGTGGCCGATGCCGACCCAGAAGACGAAGTTGATGATGGGAAAGCCCCACGCGATGGGCTGGTTGTTGCCCCAGATGCCGACGCCGGTGACGACGAGGTAGCCGATGAACGTGAAAAAACCCATGGCCATGCACGACAGCCAGATGAAGCCGATCCACCAGAAGAGGGTCGGCTTGGTGGTGGCGACGCGGGAGACGTTTTCGGTGACGCCCGCGAAGTCGAGCCCGCCGGTGACCAGCGGCGCGCGGCGTCGTGGGTCGTCGACGGTGTTGTCCGTTTCGACGGTCGGGATCGTGCTGCCGGGGTGGATCGCTGCCATGGTGTTCTGCGTGTATTCGAGTCTTTTTGTTTAGCGCCGCGGCTTGCCGCGAGAAGCGACGCGAGCGTCGCCGCTAAGCGTCAACTGTTTTATTTTTTGTTCGTAGGGTACGGGTTTCGGATCTTGGCCATGTGCTTGGTGCGCGGCCGGCTGTTGAGTTCCTGCAGCACCGCGTACGACCGCTTGTTCTTGTATTGCATCTGGCTGACCTTCGAGTCCGGGTCGTTGAGGTCGCCGAAGGTGATGCAGTCGGTCGGGCAGGCGTCTTGGCAGGCGGTGACGATCGTGCCGTCGGGCACGGTGCGCTTCTCGGCCGGGTCGTGGGTGAAGCCCTGCTCGTTTTTGGTCTGGACGTAAGCGTTTTTCTGCGCGATCTTGGCCCGCTGGATCCGCTGGGTGCAGTAGGTACACTTTTCCATCACGCCGCGCATCCGCACCGTTACGTCCGGGTTGAACGACAGCCGCTTGATCTTGTCGATCGCCGCGTCCTGCTGCGTGTCGGGGATGTTCAGCCAGGGGTTGGCGAAGTCGGCTCGCACGTCCTTCGCGTGGTAGTCGAAGTAGTTGAACCGGCGGACCTTGTACGGGCAGTTGTTCGAGCAGTACCGCGTGCCGATACAGCGGTTGTACACCATCGTGTTCAGGCCCTCGGTGTCGTGCACCGTCGCGGCCACCGGGCAGACCTGCTCGCACGGCGCGTTCTCGCACTGCACGCACGCGACCGGCTGGTGGACCACCTGCACCTCTTCGGGCTTGTCGGGGTCGCCCTTGAAGTACGTATCGGTCCGGAGCCAGTGCATCTCGCGCGAGCGCCAAACCTGTTTCTTGCCGACCGTCGGGATGTTGTTCTCCGCCTGACACGCGACGACGCACGCGTTGCAGCCGATGCACGACGTCAGGTCGATCGTCATGCCCCAGGCGTGCGGCTCGTTAAAGGCCTCCGGCCCGTCGGGATGCTTGCGGTCGTAGCTGCCGTCTTCGTAAATCGACGGGCCTTCGTACAGCTGCAGCGACAGGTCGCCGTGGGCGTGGCCCATGACCTTCGTGTAGTCCTTCTTCCAGTCCTTGAGCGAGCCTTCCTTGATGATGTTGCCTTTTTTGCCGGACTTGCCGAGCTCGCCCGCGCGTTTTTCCAACGCCCACTTCGCCGTCTCGTCCATCTCCGGCGACAGCCCGTCGACCAGGTGGTGCACCGAGGTGTACGCGAGGTAGCCCGCGCCGACTTTCTTGCTCACCGAAGCGGTCGCGAAGCCCGTGGCCGTCGCGTTGCGAAGCGGGTACAGGTCAAAGCCCACCGCCTGGCCGACGCTGCCCGCCTGCTGGCCTCGGCCGTTGCCGACCTGCGCGATCACCGTGCCCACCGCCTGGCCCGGCTGACCGAAGACCATCGCTTCGATCGTCGTGTCGCCAACCGTTAGCTTGACCTTGTCGCCGTTCATCAGCCCGGCCTTCTTCATGTCCGGCACGCTCAAGAGCAGCGGGTTGTCCCACGTCACCTTCGTGATCGGGTCCGGCACTTCCTGCAGCCAGGGGCTGTTCGCGAATCGGCCGTCGTACACCGCGCTCGGGGCGAAGACGACCTCCGTCTCCGACTCGGCCTTCAGTTCGGGCGCGACCAGCTTCGCCTCGACATACACCTTCTTGAACCCGCTGCCCGGCACAAAACCCAAGTGCACCGCCCGACGCCAGTTCTTCTCGAAGCCCGACATTTCGGCCGCGTAACCCGGGTCCGTCAGATGCTCGGCGAACTTCGCACCCGACAACAGCGACTGCGACCTAAACGTCTTGCGGACCTGGTCGTAGCCCGACGGCTGGGTCAACAGCCCCTCGCCGAGGAGCGACGCCAACAATTCGATCGGCGATCGGCCGTTAAACAGCGGCAGGATCAACGGCTGCTGCACCGCGATCGTCCCGTCGTACCACCGCCCGTCGCCCCAGCACTCGAAGCTCGTCGCCGCGGGCAGCGACCACTCGCAGGCGGCTGCGGTCTCATCGCGGTACAGGCCGAGCTTGATCGCATGCGGCACCTTGGCAAGCGCCTCATCGAAGGCGAGGGTCAGAGAAAACCGATCGCCTGGGGCAGTGTTCTCGATGGCCTGCAGGTCGGCCTCGTGCTCGGGGTAGCCGGAGCCGAGGACGGCGATGAGCGCGCCGACCGACGCCTCGCCGATCGTCCGGCGCACGGCCCTCACGGCCTTCGGCCGGGTCGGGACCGCGAGCGCGATCGCCACGCTCGAGGACGCGCTCGCGACCGGCACGACCCGGGCCGACCGGATCGCAGCCG
>JBMYUK010000215.1:0-5460 GCA_049605275.1 Phycisphaeraceae bacterium | reverse complement strand
TACTGCACCCACGAGGTGGCGAACGTGCCCGATGGGGTGGAGGTGCGCCCCGCCGCCGAGATCATGGACATCCCCCTCGACATCGTGGCGCAGACCTCCGCCTCCTACCTCTCGAACGTCTTCCGCTACCGCATGATCCGCGCCACGGGCGCGATCTGGATCGACTGCGACGTGCTGCAGGCCGACGGCGGGACGCGCACCGCGGCGATCACCGGCGCGTACGTCGCGCTCGTTCAGGCGATTGCCGCCGCTCGCGCCGACGGCCGACTCGACGCCGATCCGATCGTCGGGCCCGTCGCCGCGGTCAGCGTCGGCATCATCGACGGCAAGCCGCATCTCGACCTTGATTACGTGCTCGACGTCCGGGCCGAGGTCGACATGAACGTCGCGATGGACGGGAAGAGCAACTTCATCGAGGTTCAGGGCACGGGCGAGAAGGGCGTCTTCAGCCGCGAGGAGCTGGATGCGCTCCTCGACCTCGCGAGCACGGGGATTCAGGAGTTGATGACGATCCAGATCGCCGCGCTCGGGGGGTGACTTCAAGCGTGACCCGCGCGGCGTGCCGGGCAAGCCGCGGACTGGGTTCTGCAAGTAAACTGAGGCGGCTGGTCCCCGCCGCTCGCTCCTCGCTCTTATTCCTGTTTATGCCCTGGACGTTGTACCGGTACATCCTGCGTGAACTGTTGAAGGTGCTCGTGCTGACGACGGCGGTGTTGGTTGTGGTCTTGAGCTTTGGCGCGGCGATCGGGCCGTTGGCGGACGGCATGCTCGGGCCGGTGACGCTGGTGAAGTTCGTGCTGTACACGATGCCGACGGTGTTGGGTTTCGCGTTGCCGTTCGCGGGCGCGTTCTCGGCGACGGTGGTATTCCACGCGATGACGAAGGACAACGAGGTGCTTGCTTGTCGAGCGGGGGGGATGAGCTATAGCCGGATCTTCGCGCCGGTGGGGATGTTGGGCGTGGTGCTGATGGTGGTGCTGCTGTTGTTGAGCAACACGATCGTGCCTGGCTTTTGGAAGGCGGCGAAGAAGACGGTGGAGGGGGACGTGCTCGGCGTGTTGGTGAGCCAATTGAATCAGAATCGGCCGTACCATTTCGGCGACAACGGCCTAGTCCTGTACGCGGACGCGGCGGAGGTGCGCGACCCGCCGGCGGGCAGCGGCATCGACACGCTCAAGGCCGAGCAGTTCATCGTCATGACCGGCGTCGCGGTGGGGCAGACCGACAGCCAGACGTCGCGCATCATCAACGACACGACCGCGAGCACGGCCAGCGCGCTGCTCGTTCGCGATCTCAACGGCAAGGCTTACATCAGCCTCCGCCTCCAGGACCCGGTCTATTACGACGCGGTCAGCGGCGAGATGCAGACCGTCGGCCGCTCGGGCAGCTTCGAGACCGATCAGCCGATCCTCTTGCCCGACCCGATCTCCGACGAGGCGGTGTTCTTCACCTACCAGGACCTTCGTCGGCTCAAGCGCCAACCCCACGAGTTCGACATGGTGCGCCAGGCTCAGAGCGACCTGTCGGACGCGGTCGCCCGTCAGCAGCTCACGCACATGATCGTCGAGTCGCTACAAGCTGCGACCGGGCCTGGCTTCATCACGCTCAAGGGCGGGCTGGAGAACACGTACTACCGGCTGAGCGCGCCGCTGGTCGAAGTCAACGACCGCGGGCTCGTGCTCACCGGGGGCGATGCGCTCAAGGTCACGATCGATAAGTACGACAACGCCGCGTTGCGCGGCGATCCGATCCGGCGTTTCGAAGGCGACTACGCCGAGGTGTCGGTGCGGACGGATCGCTTCGATCGCGAGCCGGCCGTGCGGATTACGATGCGCAACGTCAGCGTGCTCGGGCTCAACGACAGCGGCGCGGTCAACAACAAGGCCGAGTACGCCTTCCCCGCCATGCGATACCCCGGCAAGGTGCTCGGCCAAGACCCCGCGACGCTCACGGCCAACGAACTCGGCGAGTGGTCTCAGCGCGACACGATCCGCCGAGCCCCCGCGGTGCAGCTCGCCCGGCACAACCTGCGCTTCCGAATCATCCAGCTCAAGTACATGATCGACGCCGAGCTCTACACCCGACTCGCAACCGCGCTGGCGACGCCGCTCTTGCTGTTGCTCGGCACGGTGCTCGCGGTTCGGCTGCACGACCGGTTGCCGCTGGTCGTGTTTTTCTGGTCGTTCATCCTCGCGATCCTGACGATCGTGATGATCCACACCGGGTCGAGCATGGCCGAGCGCGTCTCGGTCGACGACGTCGTCAACGGGCTCGGCGGCGACCGTGTCATCGGCGTCGCGGTGCTGTGGGGCGGCAACCTCATCCTGCTCTTTGTCATCGCCAAGCTCTACCTCCGCATCGCGCGCAACTGATCGCCTTTATGAACACCCTCGACCGGTACATCATCAAGCTCTTCGTGCAGAACTACGTCATCCTCGGCGTCGTGCTGGCGGGGCTGTACGTGCTCGTCGATCTCATCGTCGACCTGGACGAGTTTCTCAAGGCGGGGCGGGTCCACGGCGAGCGGCTGGGCGGCGTCGTCGCGGGCACGGCATGGGTTATGGCGGACTACTACGGCCCGGTGCTCCTCTTGATCTTTACCGTGATGTCCGGGCTCTTGGTCGTCGCGGCGATGGGCTTCACGATCGCCCAGCTCCAACGCACACGCGAGATCACCGCGATCCTCGCCAGCGGCATCAGCCTGTACCGCGTCGCGGCGCCGGTGCTCATCGCGGGGTTCGCGATCAACCTGCTCGTGCTGCCGGTGCAGGAATTCGCGCTCCCGCCGCTCGCGGAGAAACTCGTGCGCTCCAAGTCGCAGGTCGGCCAGCCGACGATCACCGACAAGCCGGTCCACTACGCGCGCGACGAGTCGGGCGCGCTTATCAGCGCCGCGCGCTTCAGCGCCGAGACCGGCGAGATGACCGACGTCCGCATCATCGAGCGCGACGACACCGGCCGACAGACCCGGCTCATCCGCGCCGACCGCGCCGCGTGGTCCGACCCCGACGAGGCCTGGGTCCTCACCGGCGGGCAGGGCTTTGTCACCGCGACGCGAGACCCGGTCCCAGGCGGGCTCGCCGGCGAGGCGGTCGCTTTGTACCGCACCGAGCTCTCGCCCGAGGTCATGATCACGCGCCAGGCGGCGCTGTTCATCCGCCTCCAATCGATGAGCCAGTTGCAGACCATGCGAACCAACGCCGCGCTCACGCCCGACCAGCGCAGCCGCATCACGCAGGTCATGTGGAGCCGGTTCACGACGCTGGTCATGGGCGTGCTGATCCTCCTGATGGGCCTGCCGCATTTCCTGACTCGCGTGCCGGGCAGCATCCTGGTCAACTCGGGCAAGGCGGCGGGCATCACGATCGGGGCGTGGGCGGCGGGGCTGGTGATGGTGCAGGCCGGCGGGCTGGGCCCGGTGTTCGCAGCGCTGCTGCCGGTCGCGCTCTTCGTACCGATCTCGTTCTACATGGTCTCCACGATTAAGACCTGACTCGGCGAGCCGGCGCGACGGGTGTCGGCC
This sequence comes from Phycisphaeraceae bacterium, assembly GCA_049605275.1. Taxonomy (GTDB): domain Bacteria; phylum Planctomycetota; class Phycisphaerae; order Phycisphaerales; family Phycisphaeraceae; genus JAHQVV01. The sequence goes on along the minus strand of JBMYUK010000215.1, from coordinate 1,937 downwards.
GGGCGTGATATTCTGTGCGGCCATGAATCGCGTCGAACAGATTTTCAGCTCACTCTCTCTCACCGGCGGCAAGGCGCTCATGCCCTTCATCACCGCGGGCGACGGGGGGGTCGAGCGGCTCGGCCCGACGATCCAGGCGCTCGAGCGCGGCGGCGCGTCGATCTGCGAGATCGGCATCCCGTTCTCCGACCCGATCGCCGACGGCCCGGTCATCCAGGCGTCGATGACCCGGGCGCTCGACGCGGGGCTGCACGTCGACGACGTCTTCGAACAGGTCGCCCAGGTTCGCCCGACGACCGAGCTCGGACTCGTCGCGATGGTGAGCTACTCGATCGTGTATCGCATCGGGCTCGACGCATTCGTCAAGCGCTCGGCCGAGGCGGGCTTCGACGGTTTTATCTTCCCGGACCTCCCGCTCGAAGCCTCGCAGCCGACGCGCGACGCCGCCGCCAACGCGGGGTTGATTCTCAGCATGCTGATCGCACCGACCACGCCGATCGATCGCGCCCAGGCCATTGCCGCGGCGAGCACCGGCTTCGCCTACGTCGTCTCGCGCCGCGGGATCACGGGCGAGAGCAGCGCCCTGGCCGCCGATCTGCCCGATCGTCTGACGAAGCTACGCGACGTGACCGACGCACCGATGGCGGTGGGCTTTGGCATCTCGTCGCCCGAGCAGGTCCGCGAGGTCGTGAAAGTCGCGGACGCGGCGATCGTGGGCTCGGCGATGGTCCGCCGGATGCACGACTGCGCGGACGACCCGGTCGCAGAGGCCGAGGCGTTCACACGCGCCCTCGCGGCCGGTCTACCCGAACCCAAAGGCGTCGCCTGATGACGAGGGGGTATCGTTCGATGCGCCGGGCCTTACCGATCACCCTCGCGCTGTTGGGCTGGGCCTTGGCCCAGGGCGTATTCGTCTTCGGGCTGTGGTTCGCGCTGCGCGGCGACCCGCTGGTCCCCGGTCGGTTTCCCGGCGCGGCGCTGATGGCGGGCGGCACGCTGCTCGGGCTCTGGCTCGTGATCGATCCGCTCGTACCCGACGCCGGGCCGGCGTTTTCCGGCGGGGTCAAGGGCTTTGCGCTCGGGCTCTTCGCTGTCTTCTGCGGGCTGTCGCTGCACGCGATGGCGGATGGCTGAACCCAGACGCCTCGCCCGCTTGTTCCCGGGCCTTGATTCGACGCACCGACGACCCGATTGCACGGATAGCACGTAAAGATTCGATAGATGCCATGATGATCCAACGCTTTGTCTTATCGGTACTCTGCCTCGCCGCGTTCGCGCTGCCCGGGCTTTCCTCGGCCCGCGCGACGACGACGGATCGGCAGGTCGCCGACAGCTTCGTCCGAAGCGCGCTGTCGTTTCTCACCTACTCGCAGCTTGTTGACAGCGACGAACCGCAGTTTCTCGCCGCGATGCTGCTCGACGCCGCGCTCGAGCTCAGCCCCGACAACACGCAGGCGTGGTCCCTGCGCGCTCAGCTCGCCGAGGCCGCAGGCGATAGCGACGCCTACGAGCAAGCGCTGGTCGGCTACCTCGACACGGGCGTGAAGGACGACCGCGCCAAGTTCAACCTCATCCGCTACCGACTCGCGCAGAACAACACCCTCGACGCTCAGTACCGCTCGGTCGAAGATCTTTTAAACAGCGACGCGGGCCAAGCGCTGTCCGGCCCGCTGCGGTCGCAACTCGCGTCTTTCGCGTCGTCGGTCGCCGACGAACTGCTCGACGAGCGCGGCCATCGCAAGTGGGCCATAGAAGCCGCCCGCGCCGACCCCGTTCACAGGGTTGTACTCGATCATGTTGGCGGCGCCCCGCCAGATCCACCCGCGGTGACCGATGGAGTCGCCTCGAACGGGGGCCGAACCGGTGAACGCGCCGACCGCGCTGTCCACCCGCGCGGCGAAGTTTGGAAAGGTCACCCACAGCACCGCCGCCGCCAG
>JBMYUK010000214.1:0-5508 GCA_049605275.1 Phycisphaeraceae bacterium | reverse complement strand
CAGACTTGGTACGCGAGCATCGCCAACCCCTCGCCCGCCGAGATCCAGCACTTCGAAAAGCAACTCGAGTCGATCGCCGACCGCTTCAAAGGCACCCGCGCCGCTCAGGAAGCCGAACAGCTCCTGCCCGGCAGCAACGCCCAAGCCGCTCGCTAAGCGAAGCGACTCATCTCCCGACAACGATCAGCCAGGCTCCTCGGAGTCTGGCTTTTTCTTTGCCCACCGATCTGCCTTGAGGTCCGCATACTCGGCCGAGGTATAGCCCACCCGCGCCGCCGATCGGGAATCCAGCATCGACGCCGGCGAAGTCGCGCTTTTATCGGCCGGGTTATACAAATCTGTGAACGCGGGCCGCGGCGAGCGCGAACGCCGCGGATTCGACGATAAAATCGAATACGGACCAGGATTGGATCACCTCGCGGAGTGTACGAACGCCTTGGACATCGGGATCGACGCAGTTTGGCAACGGGTGCAGGGCTACTTCGGCAGCGAGCCCTGGGCTGTCCTGTTCGAACTCGCGGTCATCTGGGTCGTCGTCTACCTCGTCGTGCGGTTTCTCAAGGGCACGCGCGGCGCCCGGGTCGTCTGGGGCGTCGCCGTCATCATGATCATCGGAACCCTCACGCTCCGCATCTTCCCCGGCGGCAGCGAGACGCTCGAACGGCTGAACTTCCTCTACTCGAACCTGCTCGCGTTCATCTCCTTCGTCCTCGTCATCGTCTTCCAACCCGAACTCCGCCGCGCCCTCGTGCGCATCGGCGAGGGCGGGTGGTTTAGTAAGATCGGCCTGCGTCGCGCGCGCGTCGTCGAAGAGGTCGTCGCCTCGGTCGACTATCTCTCGCGCAACAAGATCGGCGGGCTCGTCGCGATCGAGCGGCAGGTCGGACTCAAGGGCATCGTCGAGGCGGGCACGAGACTCGACGCGGACGTCAGCCGGCAACTGCTCAACACGCTGTTTTGGCCCGGCTCGGCGCTGCACGACATGGGCGTGGTGATCCGCGGGGATCGCATCGTCGCCGCGGGCGTGCAGTTTCCCCTGGCCGAAGGCAACGACCTCGAGCAGGAACTAGGCAGCCGACACCGCGCCGCCGTCGGGCTCAGTAACGAGGCCGACGCGCTGGTCATCGTCATCAGCGAAGAGACCGGCAAGATCAGCGTCGCCGAGCGCGGCCAGCTCACCCGAGGCCTGACCGTCTCCGACCTCCGCAAGGTCCTCAGCGAGGGCATGACCAAGGTCGAACTCGACGACCGCGCGGCAGAAGAAGAGCCCCCCGCCCCGAAGACCCCCGAGCCCGAGGCACCCGAGAAAAAGCAATCCGCCTAAACGCCGCGCGACCATGAAAAAAGCCCTAAGCCAACTCGCCACCCTGCTCATAGTGACCGCGATCGCGTTGCTGGTCTGGCTCTACGCCGAGGACGCCAACATCGAGCCCTACACCGAGCAGACCATCCGGCTGCAGTTCCAAGCGCCCGAGGGAATCGACGGCCGAGTCACCCCGGGCGAGCCCGTCACCATCCGCGTCGATTTCGACAGCTCCAACGGCCAATTCCAGCAGTTCGACCAGGCCCGCGAAGAGATCGTCACCGTCGTTCTGCCGCTGGACCCGACGCTCGATCTGCAGACCGTCGAGATCGATATCCGGAGCCAGCTCGAAAGCCTCGTCTTCAGCGATCTGGGCATCAACCTCACCAGTGTCAACCCCGCCCGCGCAGAGGTCACCTTCGACAAGGACGTCGAAGTCGCGCTCGAAGTCGAGATCGAGCAAGACACCGGCCCGATCAAGCTCGCCGCGGCCAACTTCACCGAGCCCGAAAAGTTCTCGACCGTGCGCTTCACCATGCCCGCGAGCCGCGCGGCCGAGCTCGGCGACGCGAAGGTGCTCGCCCGGCTAACCGAAGACGATGTCGCTGCGCTGCCCAAAGGAACGCCGCAGCAGATCACCGTCCCGCTCGTTGTGCCCGACGCGATCAGCAGCCTGCCGCGCTCGATCGCTGCGGTGGACCTGCTCGTCACCGTGGCCGACGACCGCGACACGATCCAGATCGATCGCCGACCGATCCTGCTGAGCTATCCCTCGTCGATCAACGAGCGTTACATCGTCGAGGTCGAGGAGGCCGGGCGGTTCATCACCGCGTTCGAGTTGGAGGGCCCGCGCGAGCAAATCGCGCTGTTGAAAGAAGACCCGTCGAGCCGAGCGGTCTGGGCCTCGGTCAGGCTGAGTAACGAAGAGGTCGACGCGGCGGCGTCCAACGGCGGGGTCATCACCAAGGCCGTCGACATCATCGCGCCCCAGGGCGTCGTGCTCGCCTCCGACGTCGTGCGGGCGACGATCAAGGTCACCCCGAGGCAAACGCCCGCGCCGTGAGACGCCGCACGCCGGTCGTTTATTGGCGGGCATCGAGCCAGCGGTGTAGGATGCTTCGCTCGAACGGAGCCCCGTGATGACCCCTTCGACCGCGCAACCCCAGATCGATCTCGCGACCTACTGCGACGCGCTGGCCGACCGGGCCCTGGACGCGTCGCGCTCGCTCGCCGCGTCGCCCGGCACGCAGCGCAACGCAGCGCTCCGAGCCATCGCCGACGCCCTGCGCGACAGCGGCACCCAACTGCAACAGGCCAACGCCCAGGACCTCGACGCCGGGCGAGCCAACGGCCTGTCCCCGGCCATGCTCGATCGGCTCGAACTCACCGACGCCCGCATCCAAGCGATGGCCAATAGCGTCGACCAGATCGCCGACCAGCCCGACCCCGTCGGCAAAGTCATCGAAGGCCGCGTGCTGGACAATGGCATCCGGCTCCAAAAGATTCGCGTGCCCATCGGCGTCGTGCTCATCATCTTCGAGTCTCGCCCCAACGTCACCAGCGACGCCGCGGCGCTCTGCCTCAAGTCCGGCAACGCGACCGTCCTCCGCGGCGGCAAAGAGGCGATGCACTCCAACCGCGCGATCGCCACGTGCGTGCAGGCCGGCCTCGCTTCGGCGGACATCGACCCCGCTGCCGTGCAGCTCGTCGAGACGACCGACCGCGCGGCCGTCGGCAAGCTCCTCAAGATGCAGAGCAAGATCGATCTCTGCATCCCGCGCGGCGGCGAGTCGCTCATCCGCGCCGTCGTCGAGCAAGCCCACATCCCCGTCATCAAGCACTACACCGGCAACTGCCACGTCTACATCGACGCCGACTGCGACGAGTCGATGGCCGTGGACATCTGCCTCAACGCGAAGACGCACCGCACCGGCGTCTGCAACGCGGCCGAGACGCTGCTCTTCCACGCCGACGCCGCGGCATCCGGCACGCTAGCCAAAGTCTGCCATGCCCTGGCGGCCCGAGGCGTAGAGATCCGCGGCGACGCGCAGACTCAGGCCGTCTTCGCCGCCGCGAAGACCGCGACCGACGACGATTGGTCGACCGAGTACCTCGACAAGATCGTGGCCGTGCGCGTCGTCGATTCGCTCGAGCAGGCCGCCCGCCACATCAACTTCTACGGCAGCAAGCACACCGACGCGATCGTCACCAACGACCTCGCCGCCGCCGACCGCTTCGTCAAGATCGTCGATACCGCCAACGCCTTCGTCAACTGCTCGACCCGCTTCTCCGACGGCGGGCAATACGGCCTGGGCGCCGAGATCGGCATCAGCACCGACAAGCTCCACGCCCGCGGGCCCATGGGCGCCGACGACCTGACCACCACCAAGTGGGTCGCCTACGGCAGCGGCCAGACCCGCGACTAACCTCACTTCAACCGCCTGCCTCTTCAGATCGCCCTTCTGAGAATCGCCATGCTCGACGTCGCCGAACGCTACGCCCACGACCGCTACACCCTCCGCCGCAAGGTCCTCACGATCATGGGCGCGAAGTTTCATATCTACGACCCGCAGGGCAACCTCGCGCTCTTCGCCAAGCTCAAAGCCTTCAAAATCAAGGAAGACATCCGCATCTATGCCGACGAGCAGATGACCCAGGAAGTCCTCGCGATCCGTACGAAGAGCGTCTTCGACATCTCCGGCACGTACGACGTCCAGGACACGGTCGCCAACGAAACCGTCGGCGCGTTGCGACGGCGCGGCGTCAAGTCGATGTTCCGCGACGAGTGGCTGATCCTGGATAGCGCCGGCCAGGAGATCGGCAAGATCATCGAGGACTCGGGGTTCAAAGCATTTGTCCGCCGATTCATCGAGGCCGCGTCGTTCTTCATGCCGCAGAAGTTTCACGTCGAGATCGACGGGCGCACCGTCGCGAGCTACCAGCAGAACTTCAACCCGATCGTTCAGCGGATCGAGATCGACTTCTCGCCCGATACGGGCAACGTGTACGACGCCCGGCTGGGCCTCGCCGCGGCCGTGCTGCTCTGCGCGATCGAAGGCAAGCAGGGCTAAACGCATACGGCGCGCTACACTCTTGCAATGGACAAGAAGCCTCGGCAAACCAGCCACGAGCCCACGCGACGCAGCGGCGCCGTCCGCGGACGGTACGTCGTCTTCGCGACGCTGTCGCTCTTCTTTGTCATCCCGGTGATGACGTATTTCGTCTGGTCGATGACCAAAGCGACCCCGCCGCGGACCGACCTCGATTACGACGAGCGCGCGAGCTGGTTCACGATGGACGTCAAGTCTCGCCCGCTTCGGTACAGCAAGTTCGTCGCCGCCGAGACGGGCAAAGAATATAAGAAGACGGACCTGACGATCGATCCGGATGTCGAGCAGGTGCTGCATCGGTGCGCGAGCCTCGTGCAGGACGCCGCGTTTTTCGAGAACGCGGAGGCGGCGCAGACGCTCGAGCGATTCGCCGACAACCGGGCCAACGGTTTTTACCCGGCTTATCTGCTCGCGGCCTGGCATCGGGAAAACGGCGACGACGCCTCGGCCGAGCGGTACATGCGGATCGCATTCGACCGGGCCGACACCGCGATCGTGCAGCGGCTGGTCGACGCGAAGGGCAACCCCGTCGCCGGCCTCGCGTTGCCGCCGGTGGCGATCGGCTACGACCGCGTGATCGACGGCAAGCTCGACGCGACGCTGGTGCTGATCTATCCGCGCCCGACGAGCGAGGCCAACGGCTTCATCTATCTGCCGGTGTATCGCAGCGCGTATCGACTCGCCGACGCCGCCCTGCCGCTGGGCGTCGACCCCGGCCTGCACCCGACGCGGCTCACGCTCTTGCCTCAACCCAGCAACGGCACGGACCCGAACTGGTTCGCGGTGCCCGACGGCGCAGTGGGTCGACTCCGAGATGCGGTCGTCGAGTGAGGCAGCGCACAGCGTGTCATTGCATCGCTCGCTTCCCGCTATGATGGCCGTTTCACCGCCGCCATGGGGGGCACCGATGACCACCGCGCCGACCGATCCGACCACGCAAAACACCGCCCGAGTCTGGCGATTCGAAGTCACGCCAAAGCCCGGCCAGGCAGACCCGATCGCCGACCGCGCGGAGGTCCGCGCGGCGATCGGCGGTCAGGTGATCGGGCACTCGATCGTCGGGCTCACGGGCGTCGAGTCGGCGGGCATCTGGGG
>JBMYUK010000213.1:0-5523 GCA_049605275.1 Phycisphaeraceae bacterium | reverse complement strand
TCACCCACGTCCACGAACACCCCAAAAACACCCCCCACAGCAACGCCGCGAGCGGCCCACGCGCGTAGGGTGAGTCCAAATCAGATTGATAGGGGTACGGATCGCCTGACACGTTCGGTGGATTGTACCGGGGCCGTATGATGTGTCGCACTAGGCCAGACCATGCCAGAACATCAACGAGACCAGCCGAAGAAGAAAGCGTTCGCAATCTATCTGCTGATGCTGCCGATCGTCATGTTCCGGGAACAGATCGAAGCCGCTCTAGCAATCCTGTTTGTCGGAATCGGGCTGGCGATTGCAATCGGGGCGTGGCACCACTTTCCAAACCATTGGTACTGGATAACAGTGCCGGCAATCGGGTTGTTGGCTGTGCTTGCCTGGCCGGTATTCAAGTTCGCGGACAGGATAGAGGGCCGATTCGATCGCGAGCCTGGCACAAGGCAAGTCGAAGATCAATCGCGTTAATACTGCCGGATCACGCCGATGCAGACGCCTTGGATTTGGAGTTGTTCTTTGTTGACGACGATGGGTTGGTAGTTGTCGTTGGCGGGGACGAGGTGGACGGTGCCGTTGGATTGGGGCTCGTAGTATTTGAGGGTGGCTTCGTCGTTGTCGACGAGTGCGACGACGATGTCGCCGCGGCGGGCGGCGTTGCGCTGCTCGCAGATGACGTAGTCGCCGTCGGCGATGTGGCAGTCGATCATGGAGTCGCCGCGGACCTGGAGGACGAACTTGTTCTGCGTGGACGAGCCCGGTGGAGAGAAGATCGCTTCGAGGTCGAGGTGCTCGCGGGTTTCGACGGCCTCGATGGGCGAGCCCGCGGCGATGGAGCCGACGAGGGGGAGGCGGGTCTTGCGTTCTTCGTCGGGCAGTTCGAGATCAGGCGACAGCTCCAAAGAGCGCGCCTTGTTCGCATCTCGGATCAGGCAGCCCTTTTTGATGAGCGCTTCGACGTGCTCGAAGACCGTGACTTTTGAGACGCCTAAGGCTTCGCCGAGCTCTTTCATCGTCGGCGAATAGCCTCGCGATAGCCGGGTGTCGCGAATCAGCGTTAAGATTTTCATCTGCTTGGGGGTGAGGTTGGGACTGGTCATGGTGGACGCTCCTCTCGCTGGGGTTGGGGTGGTGTGGTGGGTTGGTTTGCGATGCGATGGCGGGCTCGGCCGCCGGCTCGGTCGCGAAGTTGTGACAGGGTTCGGGGACCCGCACGGGCGTCGGGGCGGGAAGGTCCATCGTCTTGCTGTTGTAGCGGATGACGCGGACGGGGGCGGTCGGGGCAGGGGGGATCGAGTCGGCCGCTGATTCGGCCGCGGAGGCGGCCTGCGACTGCGATGGGTTCGTCGCGGCGGGCTGGGCTCGCGCGAGACTCGCTTCGGTGGCGGTTTGGATGGCGGCGAGGCGGTCGAGCTCGGCCTGTTGGCTGACGAGCCAGTTTTCGATGGCCTGGATCATCGCGCGCTGTTGGTGGGGCTCAGCCAGCGCGGGGCCGGCGTAGCTGGCGGGCAGGGTCTGGGGCGCGGCGTGCTCGAATCGGTCGGACCGGGCGCGCGAGCGGGTGCGGGTCTGTTTGTCCTTTTTGCGTCGGCCGAGCCAGCCCCACGCGGCGTTGCCGCCGGCGGATTGTGCGTCGGGGTCGTTGCCCGCGGCGGCTTGGGTTCGTGATTTGACGAGGGCTTCGCCCTTGATGTCGAATCGGGTCACGTAGTCGCCGCCTGGGCCAATCATCATGAGGGGTGCGGTCATCGGAGGTCTCCCTGGTGCGGGCGGTTGCCCTTGGTGGGGTGTCTGGCTGGCGGACCCCAATATCTTGGGGGTTGTGCCGGCGTCCGAGTCCTCATCGCCAAAGCGGATTCGGGCTCTTGAATCCACATCGGTAAGCCTGTTCGGTACACGTTAACCGAACGACGACCAAACTTCAAGTCTTGTTTTTCGATGTCGTGGCCGGACCTTTTATCGGGGCGTCGGTTCTGTTCGGCAGACGATCGGTGGTGCGCCTCGCCGCTTATCGGCCCGGGTGTGCCAGATGTGGTGGATTGTGTCGGGCGGGGCAACGAGCAGGTTCGGGATCGATTCGGAGGCATGGCGTGTTACAGGCGGTTTGGGGACCCCGTACATCGCTAACCAGATCGCGGTATTTGCACGAAAATCGATCCCGACCGTCAGGATTCGCGTCACGACCGGCTGTTGCGTGGCCTTCTATTCGTAGATGGTCGACGAATCCACCCCAAAACCGCGTCGCAACGACGAAGCGACTGAGACCCGGGTGCGCTTGGCCCGTCACTGGGCGTCGGCCATGCCCGCGATCGAGGCGTTCGTCGGCTCGGCGGTGCGCGACCTTAACGACCGCGACGACGTGATCCAGGCGACCAGCGAGCACCTCGCCCGCCGCTTCGATGAGTTCGAAGAGGGCACGTCCTTCACGGCCTGGGCGGTGCAGATCGCTCGCTTCCGGGTGATGGAGCTTTACCGGGATCGCTCGCGCGACAAGCTGATGCTGTCCGGCGATGCGCTGGAGGCGGTGGCCAAGGTGGTGCCCGAGGTCAGCGGCGAGCAGGCCGAGCGTCACGCGGCGCTCGAGCGTTGCATGGCACACCTGGGCGAGCACCAGCGTCGCCTGCTCGAGCTGCGCTACACCCAGTCGATGACGCCGGCGGTGATCGCCGAGCGCATGGGCAAGTCGTCGAACACGATCTCGGCGGCGCTGCTTCGTATCCGCAAGGCGCTGCGCCGCTGCATCGAAGCGCGTCTGGCCGATGCCAAAGCCGAGGGGGGCCGGCGATGACCAGTGAGATCGAAGCGTTGATCCACGAGGTGCTGCACGGCCGAGCCGATGCCCAAGCCCGCGAGCGTCTGTCCGAATGGATCGTCGCCGACGCGAATCACGCCCGCGCCTACGCGCGACTCGCGATGGACGAGCGCGCGATCGCGACGAGTCTGCAGCGCGCGTCCGCTCGATCGCTGGAGGCCTTATCCGACTCGCCCGAGGACAGCGTGGCGGGGCTCCTGCTCGCGGAACTGGCCCGGGCCGAGGACGAGGCGCAGCCGGCGCTCGTCGAGTTGATCGATCTGAAAACGAACTGGTTCGCCGAGCACGGCAGGGCGTTGGCCTGGGCGGCGGGCGTGGTCCTGGCCGCGGGCATCACGATCGCGTTGACGCTCACCGCGACGCGATCGCCGAACAACCCCTCGCCGCTCGCGATCGATCGGTCGACACCGAATCTCGAGCTAGCAACCCCCGCGCTGGTCGCGACCCTCACCGCCGAGCAAGACGCAACGTGGGCGGGCGGCGATGTAACGCCCGGCTCCCCACTGCGAGCCGGCACCCGCCTCACCCTCACCCAAGGCTTCGCCGAGATCACGACCCAACGCGGCGCGGTCGCCATCCTTGAGGCCCCCGCCACGATCGAACTCACCCACAACGATAACGCACTCCGTCTGCACACCGGCAAACTCGTCGGCATCTGCGAGACCGAGTCCTCCAAGGGTTTCATCGTCCGCACACCGCACATGGACGTGACCGACTTGGGTACGCGCTTCGGCGTCGATGCGAGTGAAGCAACATTCACCGAACTGCACGTGTTTGAAGGCGAGGTTGAAGCCAAACGCAACGATTCCGACACGCCCGCGGAGCCGCAGTTGCTCGTCGCCGGCCAGGCGGTGCGAGCGGAGCGCAGCGGCACGGCGTTGGTCCAGACATCGGCCCAGGCCGACCGCTTTACCCAGCGACTGACCACCTTGCTCGCCGCCACCGGCCAAGGCCAAGCCGCACAAGAGGTCGCGGACAATTGGCGCGTCGTCGCGGTCGATGGCGTGCCGATCACCGAACACAGCGCATTGATCGTGAAGCCACAGAGCACGAACCCGAACGATGCGCAGGGGGCGTCGCGATGGCTGCGCGTCAACCCTGCGCTTCAGCCGCAGGGTAAGAAGTCCGCAGTGTTTACCTGCCAAGGCGGATTCAATCTGTCCCGCTCAACCGACCTGCAAGCAAGCACTATCACCCTCCGATGCATCGGTGACCACTCCATCAAGTCGGTCCGTGTCAACGACAAGCCCCTGAAGGTCCCAAGCAACCGCATCGGCCGAGGCTGGGTCACCCTGGACATCACCCAACACACCAGGCCCGGCGAAAACACGGTCGAGATCGACATCATCGACTACTTCCAGGCCCAGCCGGGCAACAACGAGGCCGCCCTTCGCGTCGAAGTGGAGGCCCGCAATCAATGATGAAGAACCCCTGTTACCTCACTGGAGAACGCGATGAACCAACCTAGACAACGCCGTGTTGTCGCCGCAACGAACTGTTTTTTTGGTTTTACTTACTTTCCCCTATTTCAAAGGAGATTCGAAATGAACATGCACAGACAAACCCTTCTAACCGCCGTAACCGGCCTGGCCTTAATGGCAGGGTCGGCCAACGCCGCACTACTGCAGACCGTCGATACCAGCGCATTTACAGCTGACAGCAACAACAACGAAACCTTTTTCGTCAAGGCGGACGGTAGCAGCGTTGTTTATGGCGACTTAGGTGCAGGCGCAGCCAGGTTATCCACGCAGACTATCACTGACCCGGGATCAGATATCCTAAATTTCGCGGCGACGTTCGTGTTTACCGCGACCAATACCTCCGGTGATGCGGACCACACCTACCTGGCGATCGGTGACGGCACTAACGTGTTTGCCAACACCTATATCGGCCGAAGCAATGGCGTCGATCGCTTCGGTGCTGGGAGTGCGGCTCTTAACACTCTGAACGGCGGAAACGGAAATTCCCCGATTGGCGCCACGGTTGTAACCCCCGGTACCGAGTACACGGTTTCGATTTTCCTGAACAACACCGGCGGGTCGCTGAGCTACACCGACCCGGCCAGCGGCTCCCAGACGCTCGCCGACGGCACCTATGACCTCTGGTTCGGAGCCACCGACGGAGCGTTGTCGTTGATCGTTGATGGGCAAGCCAAGCTGGATTCCGTCGCTGACCTTGACACCGTCACCTATTACATCGTGCAAGCCAACGCGGTTGAGCACACATCGACCTGGAACCCGATCCCCGAGCCCGGCTCGTTGGCGTTGCTGGGTATGGGCGGCCTGCTGATGATCAAGCGTCGTCGACGCGATTAAGTTTGATTCTCCTTCAAGTGGTAGCGCACCCTGACGGGGGTGCGTTGCCTTTGCTTTGCTGTCTCCATCCGTAACTAGGAGAGCGCCTTTGCGAAAAGCCTTCACGCTGATCGAACTACTGGTTGTCATCTCCATCATCGCGCTGTTGATTGCGATCCTGCTGCCGGCACTCAGTGCGGCGAAAGAGTCAGCGAATCGTCTAGAGTGCAGCGCCAACAACCGCTCCATTGCCACGCTCACGCAAGCCATGGGCATCGACAATGGTTCGCGCTACCGACTCAGCCACAGACAGATTGAACTGGAGGAAGATACCTACGCGTTTGATTACAGCGATGTGTCCGCTTACCAGGCCAACTGGAAGAATGATCACATCCACTGGCTCAATCGTTTCCTGTTCATCGG
>JBMYUK010000212.1:0-5530 GCA_049605275.1 Phycisphaeraceae bacterium | reverse complement strand
AGTTCATCGGAAGAAAACGGGGTCGTCGGCGTCAACTCGACGTCGTCCAGTTTGAGATCCGTGCGTACGATGTCGATTAGCGCCGCTTCGAGCTCATCGGTCGTTGTCTTGCTCATCGCACTAGGATAGCAGTCAGCAATTCGACTTGCGTTTTGGCTCGTGACGGAGCGTCGCGGCCTGGTCCATCGGTCGGCCCATCTCCGTCATCAGTGTCGCGTGCAGGCGACGAATCCGCTCAGCGACCGCCTGCTCAAACGCGCCGCTTTCTTCATCCGGCTGCGACGCCTCGGGCGGCGGCATCGGCTCGCCGAACGCGATGCCATATCGGCTGCGACGAAGCGGAAGCCAACTGCTCGGCCGACCGAACACCAGCGAATCCTCGATCGCGCACGGGATCACCGGCACCTGCGCCAGTCGAGCGAGCCGCCCAACGCCGCGCCGCAGCGGGCCGCCGTGTAACACCGACCGTTCGCGATAACGAAAGCCCCCTTCCGGAAACATCGCGATCGGCCGACCCGAAGCCAAACGCTGAAGCATGATGCGGACCGTCGCGCTGTCCGGCTTGGAACGGTCGAGCGGGAACGCGTTCATCGCGCCGTAAAACCGACCGAGCACCGGGATGCTGAAGACCTCGGTGGTCGAAACAAAATCGACGTGCTGTCGGACGTGATAGATCAACAGCGCGATGTCGTAGGGGCTCGTGTGATTCGCCAGGAGGATGAACGGGCCGCCGCGCTTGGCGTGCTCGAGCCCGACGAGCGTCGGGCGGTGTGCGAAGCAGATCGGCCAACGCCACGTCCACTTGATCGATGTATAAAACAGATCAGACATCGACGGGACTCAACTTATCGCTCACCGGGGTCGACGGCGCATATCGAAGACGTCGGCTCGCCGCGATCCCCGCCGCGGAGTCCGGGTCGTAAGCGACCCGCGCGGGGTCCGGGTCTTGGCCGGGATGAAGATCGTGATCGTCATCGACGCCGGGCAAGGCAAGCAACTCGCGATAAAGCGATTGATACTGTTCGAGCATCAACTCGCCCAACGCCCCGCGTCGGATGTGTCTGTCGTAGAGCGATTCGGGAAGCGGCCCCGGCTCGATGGGCTCGCCGATCGCGACGTGTACGGCCGCCTTACGAAACGGCAGCCAAGGCCCGACACGATTCATCGCGTGCGTGCCGACCACGGCGATCGGGATGATCGGGGCGCCGCTGTGCATCGCCAGAAAACAAGCGCCGTGTGTGATCGGCCCGCCGCGCATCGCGGAATACTGTCTACGCGCGACACCGCCTTCGGGAAAGACACCGATGCGCTCGTCCTGATTCAGCAAGCGAAGCCCTTCGCGCAAAGCCGGCCGAGCGTATCCGCGTCGCGCCACGCGGAACGCGCCGACCCCGTCCATCATCTTCGCCACCAGCCGATGCTTGTAAAACTCGCTGCGAGCCATCCAACGGACCCGCCCGCGCAAGAGCAGGCTGAGCACAAACGGCTCGAGATGCGAGTTATGCGTCGGCGCAAGGATGCAAGCCCCCGATCGATCGAGTCGCTCCGCGTGGATGATCGTGCTCGGGATGCAGCAACATTCAATCGGTTTGCAGGCCGCGCGAAACAAGTGATAAGCCAGCATGATCGACCATGATACAAATTCGAGATCGCTTTGTTCAGCTGTCAAATCGCTTGCTTGCGGCGATGAACAACCAAGTGACGATCAACACAGCCACGAGCCCGGCGATGACCATCGCTCCCAGTTCGCGCACCGCCGGGATCGAGGTCATCACCAGCGAGCCGAATCCGATCAGCGTCGTCATAATCGTCAAGTGCACCCCGCGGAGCCGAACGCGGACGAGCGCGACCGATCGTCGACGCTGCGCATCGATCAGCAGCACGCTCGCATCGACGCCGATGCCAAGGATCAGCGGGATGGCCGCGAGGTTGATCGCGTTCCAATGCCCCGAGCCCAGACGCATGACGACGATCGCTGCGAAGAGCCCCACGACGGGCGGCAGGAGCGTGAGGACGATGCGTGAGACGCGACGCATCGCGAGCGAGAGCGCGATCAATATCGGCAGCGCCGACCACGCCAACGCGAGCAGCAGGTCGCGCGGAATCTGTTGCCGAATCGTCTCGCCGATGAAGTCAATGCCGGTCGCTTCGGCGTTGGGCAATCGCGCGATCGCCGCCTCCAGGGCCGCGAGATCCTGACGCCGCTGCACACTCGATGTCCAATCCGCTTTCGGAATCAGGACGGCGACGGACCGAGGCTCGGCGGGATCGAAATCACGCGGAAAAAACAATCGGCCATATTCGGATTCGGCAAGCTCGAGGAGGCCGCTCGAAGGCGTCTTGACAAAGCGCTCGACAAACGCAGCGGCCGGCGCGAACGCTTCGCGCACAAAGCCCGTGTCCTCGGCCGCGTCTAACAGACGCTGGTCCAGTGCGACCGACTCGAATTCCTGTAGCAACGCGGCGTTTCGCTCATTCTGGTCAAGCGGCGGGAGCAGGCTTGTCGCGCTGATGACATCGAAGGGGATGCTGAGCCGATCGAGTTCTCGCAGGTCGACTTCCATTTGCGAGATACCCTGCGAAGCGAGCAAGACGAGCACCGAGCCGGGCTTCAGATCGAATCGCTGGTCGATCGCGCCCTGAGCCAGCAGCGCGGGGTTATCGTCGGGGTGTAAGTCATGGACTTGGCCCGCGGCGTCTCGCCCGTCGATCGTGACAGCGAGCGCGATCAGAAGCGCGATACAGATCAGAGCGATCCCGCGCATCGGTCCGCCATGGGCGGAAATCCAAACGAGCATCGCAGGCGATCGATCTGCCATACGAGGGATCCGAACATTCAAAAGACTGGCGAACACAGGAAGCAGCGTGACCGAAGCGAAGCCGGCGCTCAGTAAGCCCAAGGCGCCCAAGAGCGCGAGTTGCTTCAACGCCTGGGGTTCGGTCGCGGCGAGAGCGAGAAACCCGCACGTGGTCGTCAGGCAGGCGGTGGCAATCGGTCGGAACAACGAAGAGGGTTGTTGGTACCGCTTGTCGGGTGCGTCGTTGCGCTCATCCGCGTGTTCGAGATCGTTTAGGACGTGTACGCCGTAATCGATCCCGAGTCCCGCAAGCATGCCCCCGCACAGCGCGGCGAGCGGGGAGAGGGCCCAACCCGTCAAGCCGTAGAGCCCAAAGGCCGTCACGAGCGCGAGCGCGGTGCAAGCGAACAGCAGCGCGACCGCCGTGATGCGCCGCCAGACGATGACGAAGACGGCGAAGATGCCGACGCCTGCGAAGACGAGCGACCGCTGGATGTCCGCGCGAACGCGTGCCGACGTCTCCGCAGCGATGAAGTGCGGTCCCGCCAGATCGAGTTGCACGCCGGGATGCGTTGTCTCGATTGTTCCAGCGATCGCGATCCATTCGGCATAAAGCGCAGCGCTTTTTGCGAGGTCGCTCGCGGGGAACGGGACGCCGAGACGCAGAAGCCAGGCATCACCCTTTGCGTTGAACTCGCCGAGCAGCGGATCGATGTCATCTACCCAACGATTGACCTCGCTCAACGGCGTTTGATTTCGGTCATTGAACCCGGCGAGGGATTCGGGAACCAGATCGCGAAGCGCGAGCGGATCCTTCATGAGTTGACGCGTGACCTCCGCGGGCTGCGTCGTCGATAACCGAAGGCGGTGCCGTTCGAATCGTGACGACATCGCCGCTTCACTCAGGCGTTCGCGCAGCTCCAGCACGGCCGCTTGGTCGAGCCAGGCCCTGCCGGTGGGTAACTGGTTCAGCGCCCAGGCGCGTGCACGCTGACTGGGACTCAAACGCGCAGCAACGGCCAATCTTCGAAAGACGGGTGACGCTTCAAACTGGCTCCGCAGGCTCGCCAGCGCCTCATCCGGAAGCGGCTTGCCGTCTCTCGAACGCAGCATGATGCGCACTTCTTCTCCGAGGTCGAACGACGCGTTGATGTCCAGCAGCGCCTCGACCGCGGGGACGCTTCGTCCCAGCGTGCTCTCGATGCCGGTGTCCAGGCGAAGCTGCGTCCAGCCCGCCCACGCGAGGGCCAGCAGCAAGGGCCAAAGATAGATCGTCTGACGCGGCATGTCGCTTAGGGATCGCTCGACGGGTCGATCCGCCGACTCTGCGGAAGCGGTCGAAAAACGCCGTCGATCAGCGGCGGGTTGATCTGCATCTGTTCGATCGAAAGTGTAACGGTTGTGCCGTTCGGGGCGACGACGCGCATCGCTTCGAGCTGCGGGCCGACGGGCGAGGGCTTGTACCGCAACGCAAGCTCGGTCGGCTCGTTTGCTGGCGAAAAAACGACGCGATGCAGCGTACGCGTCGATCGATGGACCGACGCCTGCGCAGGCGTCGGTTGTCGAGCGTGCCAAACCGCATTGAAGACGAAGTGGCTGGGCGTGGTGTGATCCAGATCGAGTTCGTAGTGTCGTAGCTGCAGCGGCGGGAGTCGCAGCAGCGATGCCTCGGCCTGCTCGTTGAATGCTGCGTCGTCGCCCTTGACCCAAAACCAAGTCGTTCGATCGACTCTGACCAGGTCCATCACGCTGGTTCCGAACTTACTCGATCGCAAGCGTATCCTCGGTGTGGGTGTGTCGAGTCGATCGGAGAGCAGGATGGCGTCGAGTCGCACGCGTCGCTCGTTTTCTTCGATCGTCAGCGTGCCGTTTGCTCGCAGCGAGGTCACCGCCGCCTCTCGCTTGTAGAGCGTTGAAAGCGTCGTCTCCGCGTTCGCACTCGGGAATCGCTTAAGTTCGTCGCCCGGTGAATCGAATGGTCCGATCGCATCGGAGACACAACCCGTGAACAGAAAGAGGACCGCCGACAGGGACAGCAGCGACAGCGGCACGGAAGGAAAACCTCGCATCAATTGGGAACGACCTCGGGTTTGACCCGGATCACTTTTCCGAGCGCGGTCCGCGCAAGCGTCTCGAACGTAAACGTACGAGGCACTTTCCAGGCTGCGAGATGATGTCTGCAATGGGCACGCAACTCCGCAGCGGTCGGCGGATGCTCCTCGTCGCTCGGCTCGACAACCGCGCTCAGGCGATGGACGGTCTGATTCAGACGCTCGCCGCTCACCATCGCGGCGCTGACACGCGGATGCAGGCAGAGGATCGACTCGACTTCGATCGGATTGACTTTGTTCGCGCCGACATCGATCAAGAGCTTGCGCCGGGCCTGGTAGCGAAGGTGACCGCTCGGATCGCGCGTGCCCAAATCGCCGGTCAGAAAATACTTTTTGTTGTTGATCCAGACAAAAGCGCTCTCGCGATCGACGACGCCGTCGCTTTGGATGTAGCCGGTCATGGCGGAGGGCGCGTGTACCGCGATCTCGCCGAACGCCCCATCGGGTAGGGGCCGATGGGAGTCGGGATCGAGGATGCGCATCTCGACGCCCGGCATCGCGTGGCCGAGCCAAGTCGCATCGTGTCCCGCCCGGTCGGGATCCGCGAGGCAAACCGAGCCCATCTCGGTTGCGCCGTAATAGTTCGCGGGCTTGAGCTTGAGCTTGGCCTTGCACTGATGC
>JBMYUK010000211.1:0-5537 GCA_049605275.1 Phycisphaeraceae bacterium | reverse complement strand
GACGACGCGCGTCCCGCGTGCGCCGGCAGTGCGCCGGTCGCCGTGTACGCGTCTCGCATCATCGCGACCATCGACTCGACCTCGGCGCGCCTCGCGCCGTCGCCGCCGCGGCGACCGGTGTCCAGGCGTTCGATGTGATGCGCCAGCACCGCGAAGAGATTGTGTTCTTCGAGCGTGCGTCGCCGAGCCTCTTTGATGGCGTCGAGCCGTTGGGTGTACGCGTCGTCATCGATCGCTCGGCGGATGGTGGCGATGGCCTCGTCGGGCCGGCGGATATCGATCGGGATGAAACTGTCGGTCGGGAAATAGTCGCCGGCGTTGGGTGCGCCGAAGTAGAACGGCAGCGTGCCGGCAAGAAAGCTGTCGGTCAGTTTCTCGGTGATGTGGTGCGGGGCGAGGTGATTTTCGATAGCGAGGTGATAGCGGTAGCGGTCCATGGCCTCGGCCTTGTCGTTGATCGCGCGGACGCCTCGGCCGAAGACGTCGAGTTCGGGTAGCGCGGCCTTGGCCGCCTGCGTGAAGTCGTAGCGGAGGCGGTGGAGCGTGTGACCCATGCGTTTGTTCGAGCAGACTGTGGCGATCGCGCGGTCCTTGAGCGTCGACGGACCGGCGACTAGATCGTTGTACGGCCGGGGGTGTTTCGAGCCCTCGCCCAGCGGCACGCCGTAGTACCAGAGCAGCGCCGGCTGGCTGCGGATCACGCCGGAGTGCGGCGCGGCGTAAGGCTCCTGGCTGGTGAGCACGTGCGCGAACTGCGCGAGGTACGCCCGGCTATAGACCTTGATCGTCGCCGGCTCGGTGATGACCTGCAGCGTGTGCTCGCGCGGACAAGCGAGTCGCACGCCGTCCGGCGGGACCTCGTCGTACGCAACCAACCAGTCGTAGCGATCAGCGTCGTCGTGAAAAACAAAGCGGCATCGGCCCCACTGCATCTGCCCGTCGGGGAACTGTCGGCGGTAAGGCGCGTCGTCGTGGATGGGCCGGCGGCCGACGAACTTGACCGTGATGCACGCCGGGTCGCTGGGCATGCAACATACGATAGTCGATGCGCCGGCGCGGGCGGTCAGTGTCGCTTAACAGTAGACGGCTAAAGCCCGTATCAGTCGGTGCCGTAGGCGATCACGGCGGCGTGATCGAGTTCGCGTTTGAAGCAGATGCCCTGTTTGACGATCTGATCGGGCGGCAGCCGACGGGCGGTCGTCGGTCTGCGCTTGGGCGGGTTGATCTTCTTCGACCAGCCGACGAGTCGGCAGTGGTCTTCGCCGTCGACGAGGACGACCTCTTCGCGGTCGTAGTGCCGACGGACCTCGGGCAACAGGTCGTGGCAGCGGTTGACCGCGCCGAAGACGACGAGGTCGAATTCGCGCTTGGCGAGGCGGGCCTTGATGGCGGTGCGGTCGAGGTCGATCTCGTCGAGGTGTCGGCTGTAGGTAAAGCCGTTGCCGTAGAGCTTGCCGACGCGTTTGGGCGAGGCGCTTTGGTACATCCACCAGAGCTTGTTCGCGTCGACGCAGCCCGGGCCGAGAATCGTTCGCATGCCATGAAACAACAGGTCGCATAGGTAGTCGGGCTTGTTGCCCGAGGCAACGTAGAGGACGCGGGTCGCGTCGGGTCGGCCGGCCTTGTCGAGGACGTAGCGCGCCATCGCGGCGGTCGTTAGATGCGTGCGGGTGTGATCGAGCAGCGCGCGGACGTACGCTTCGTACTGGGTGATCGCGTCGGCGGCTAGGTCGGGATCGAAGGACAACGAATAGCCGTCGATCGTCAGCGCGCCGGCGTAGGTGCGGCCGATGTCTGCGAGGCGGGCCTTGGGGTAGTGGGTCATCGTGTAGCGGGGGCAGTCCTCGATGCCGGGGAAAAAGGGCAGCGTGCCGTTGGCCATGATCTCGAGGTGTCGCATGCAGTCCCAGCCGCCCTTTTTGTAGGTCAGGCCGAAGTACGAGCGTTGGTAGTCGCGGTAGTAGGCGTCCTGCTCGCCGGGGCCGAAGCGGTATCGGCGTCGCCCGCGGCTGATGCCCTCGCCGGCGGCTTGTTCTTTGGTCGGCGGGGCGTCGAGGATGAGCGACTCGGGGATGCAGAAGCTCAGCGGGTAGAGCCGGCGCGGGCCGACCCACCGTTCGATCTCGTTGCAGACGGACTCGTGATCGAGCGCCTCGCCGGTGGGCACGGTCATGGCGCGTCTCCGGTGTCGGACGCCGGCTTGCGCGTGGTGTGACTGGCGAGGCCGAGTTGATCGAGCGCGCGGCCGAGCGCCTCGGCGACGCGGGCGGTCGTGCCGTGGGCCTCGAAGGTCGCGCGGGCGGCGTTGCCCATGGGCTCGAGTCGTCGCGGCTCGGACGCGAGCGATCGCACAGCCCCGGCCAATGCCGCCGCGTCGTCGGGCCGAATGGTGATCACCCCGGTCGCTTCGCCGGTAGGGTTGTCGCTTGGCCAGGGCGTCGCGCCGGGCAGGGGCGAGCGCGTGACGACCGGTCGGGCACAGGCCATCGCCTGATAGACCTTGTTCGGCACGACCCGGCCCGCCTTGTCGGAAGCTGAAAACACGCCGAGCAGGATATCAGCCGACGCGATCGCCGCGGGTAGCTTCGCAAAGTCGGTCCACGGCTCGAACGAGACGTGCGGCTGATCCACGGCCAGTCGTTCGCACGATGCGCGCAGCGGCCCGTCGCCGAGCAGCACCCAATCCGCCTCGGGGCACAGCGACGCGGCGCGGGCGATAACCTCGGGCCCCTGCAGATCGATGAAGCTGCCGACGAACAGCACGCGCAGGCGTCGGCCCTCCGCCGGCCGCATCGATGCGGGCTCGAACAGCCGCTCATCGGCGCCGACGGGCACGGCCGCCGTGCGCTCGGCAGCGACCCCGAAGGTCTGCGAAAAGTAGTCGGCGTGGGCCCGCGTGTCGGCGAGGATTAGGTCCGCCTGTGCAAAGCGGCGCTTCTCCCACGCGAGAAGCCGCTGCGCACGCCGCGATTCGGCCGCGAACTTGCGCCGCTCGTTGACCTGCTTGTCGTACGCGCTGATGAGCGGGTCGAAGACCAGCGGCAGGCTGCGCATCTTTGCGAAACGGGCCGCGCTCATGACGTCGCGTTGTCGAAAGCAGGGCACCCACACCAGCGCCGCGTCGCGTGGCAGATCGGCCGGACGACCGAGTCCGAGCGCTTGCATCTTGTTGAGCTTCGCATCGAAGAGCGACCACCCCAAGCGCTGGAGCGCCTCGCGGACGACGGCGTTGCGCGAATACGCCGGGTCGCCTCGGCCCCACCAGATCAGATTGCACTTGGGTGGAGTCGTCTGCGTCATCATCGGGCCGATCGGATGCGAAGCGGCATCGTATCAGGCGGATCGGAGGGTCCGGGGTGGTGCATGCCTCTGCGGCGTACGACTCATCGCTTTGCCAGCTGTTCGTACATCGCGACCGAGCGGTCGAGCATGCTCGAAAGGAGAAACGCGTCGGTCGGTTCGGGCGCGGGCGTGTCGCCGGCGGCGAGGTCGGCGATGCGCCGGGCGGCGGCGGTCGTATCGCCGAGTGGGACGCGGCCTTGTGGGTAGATGGTGGCGAGGACTTCGCCCACGCCGCCGTGGTCGTAGCCGACGACGGGTTTACCGAGCCGGACGGCTTCGAGGACGGATCGGCCGAAGGACTCGGGCTTAGTCGATAGCGAGAGGACGACGTCGGAGACGGCGAGGACCTCCCGGATGTCGCCGCGGTGGCCGGTGAAGGTGACGCGATCGGCGAGGCCTTGGTTTCGGACCGCGTCGCGGAGACCCTTGGCGTAGGCGCGTCGCCTGGGGTCTTCGTCGCCGACGATTAGCGCGTGGGCGTCGACGCCGAGTCCGCGCAGTTTAGTGAGGATGTCGAATAGATCGTGATGGCCCTTGAGCCGGGTGAGTCGGCCGGCGAGCGTGAGGACGCATCGGCCGACGAGTTCGGGGTATTGCTCGCGCCAGCGTTCGAGCCAATCGTCGTCGGGCTGATAGCCGAAGGTGAAGCGTTCGGGGTCGACGCCGCGGTGGTTGAGGTAGAGCTTGTCGGGATCGGTGCCGCTGTAGTTTTCGAGGACGTATCGTCGGACGGTTTCGGAGACGACCTCGACGCGCTGGCCGAGGGTCATGATGCGGCTGTATCGACTGACCGAGTGCAGGCCGTGGACGCTGGTAGCGAAGGCGGGTCGGGTGGTCGGGTCCATGTTTCGCCAGGCGAAGTAGGTGACCCAGGCGGGCACGCGGGAGCGCGCGTGGACGACGTCGGCGTCGAGTTCGCGCAGCAGCCGACGCAGCGGGCGCACCTGCAACAGCGTCGCCGGCGACTTGCGATGGATCGGCATGGCGCGGTGCTCGGCCCCGTGTCGCGTCAGTTCGTCGACCAGTCGGCCGCCGCTGGAGACGACGACGCTTCGATGGCCGCGCTCGCACAAGGCCTGGCTCACCTCGACGACGCCGCGCTCGACGCCGCCGGCCTCCAGCGCGGGCACCGTCTGCACCACCGTCAGGCCCATCGCCCGCCCCATCGATCGACGATCAGCCGAGCGACCCGATCCGCCTCGGCCAGCGGTGGGTGCTCGTTCGACAGCGACGCGCCGCCCTGCCACGCCTCGAACGGCGTAACCCAACCGCGCTCCACCAGCGACACCACCCCGCGCACTACCCGGCCCAGCGAACCTTTGCGCGGCACATCTAATAAACCCACCTGCGCCCCCGACGTCAGCGCCTCGTACACCATCGACACGCTGTCCTCGCTCACCCAGCACACGCCGCAGCGGGCCAGTTGCTCGGCCACCCAGCCCTCGGGCGTCTGCGACGCGGGGGTGTAAACCAGGCGATCGCCGCGGGTCTCAGCGAGTTTGGCGAGCAGGGCATCGGTCCCGGCCGGCGTGCGGCGCGAGCCCGTGGCCGTCCAACGCATCGTCGGCGAGCGATCGAGGATCGCGATGAACTGCCGCTCGATCGACGCGTCGTCCCAGTCGTGGTGCTTGCTCGGCCCGCCGACGAGGATGAGCCCCGCGCTCGGGTCCGCGTCGGTCGACGGGGTGATCGGGTTGAGGACGCCCTCGGTGACGATGATCTGGCTCGATGCCTTGACGCCGTCGTGTTTGGGGATGATTGAGAGGTCGAAGCGCTGCCGACCGAGCCAGCCGGGGTTCATGAGCACGACCGCGGGCACGCCGAGGTACTTGCGCAGGCGCAGCGCGTGGCTGTGCGTGTCGCGGCCGGCGGCGAGGATCAGGCCCGCGTCTTTGTACGGCTGGGGCGCGACCATCTTGCTCTCCGGCTCGATGACCAGCGACTTGGCGCGCGTTACCCGACCGATCGCCTCGGCCAACCCGCGCGACTGCGCGAGATGCCCGGGCTTGCCGTCGCTGACGAGATAAAGAAGGACCGGCTCCATCGCGTCGCACATCGTAGCGACCATGACCGATCGATGACCGGTCCATGGTCGGGCGATCGTCGGAAGATGGCCGCTCGATCGCCCAGCGGCGCTCACGCTCGCCTGCAAACGCCATCCGCTAAACTGACGAATCGCCGCGAGCCACGCATGT
>JBMYUK010000210.1:0-5550 GCA_049605275.1 Phycisphaeraceae bacterium | reverse complement strand
CCCGGCTTGGGGTGTGGGTTTAGTTGTGGTGTGGGGGGGGGGTGGGGTGGTGCGGTCGACGGTGTTGCCGGGGTGGTGTTCGAAGTGGTAGGCGAGCGCGTTGATCATCGTGCCGGTGAGCCGAGAGCGGGCGGGGTGGACGATGATGCCGGCGTTTTTGTTGATGGCGATGAAGGCGTCGTCTTCGTAGAGGATGTCGAGTGGGATGTTCTCTGCGATGAGATCGTCGGCGGGTCGGGGGGGGACGACGACTTCGACGATGTCGCCTTGCCGGAGTTTTTGGGAGGCTTTGCCGGGGGCGTCGTTGACGGTGACGGCTCCGAGTTCGATGAGCTTTTGGACCTGGCTTCTTGAGGTGCCTTTGAGTCGGCCCTGGACGTACTTGTCGAGTCGCAGGGCGTTGTCCCGGCTCATGGTCCAGGTCATGCGCTCGGCGCCGGCTTCTTCGAGTTCTTCGAGCGACTCGGCGAAGTACCGCCGGGCCCGCGCGAGCGACTCGGCGGACTCGGGGTGCGGGGCGTCGGTCATGAGCGTGGGGCGGGTCTGACGCTGCTCGCCTTACTCGGCGGGGTCGGCGTCGACGGGCGGGATCGCGGGCAGCGGCGGCAGCGCGGGGATGCGGTCGTCGGCCGGGTCGAGGATCGGCGCGGTGTCGGCGGGCGTCGCGTCATCGAGGGTTTCTTCGGGCTCGGCGAAGGCGATCGGGTTCTTGAGTAGGTCCAGCCGATCCATCGATCGCTGGGCGCGGTCGGCCTGGATGAGGAAGGTGTCGCCGGCGAGTTCGATGATCTGCTGGTAGTGGGTTTCGGCTTCGTCCCAGTTCTCGCGCATGACGGCGACCTTGGCGAGGCCTTCTTGACCGACGAGTTTGTACTCGGTGGTCGCGGCGCTCTTGGCGAGGGTCTGGTAGCTGTCGAAGGCGGTGGCGAGGGCGTCAGCCTTGGCGTCTTCGTCGTCGTTGATGAAGGCGGTGCGAGCGGCGCCAAGCGCGGCGTCAGCGGCGCGGCGGAGGGCTTCGTCGCGGACGGCTTGGTGATCGGCGGCAACAACGCGCAGGGCCTCGGCCGAGTCGGCGGTGTTCATCTCGGCGAAGGCCTCTTCGATCTGCCCGGCCTTGTACTCCTGGTACTTCGAGTAGCCAAGCCAGCCGCCGAGCCCGACGATGAGCACGAGCAGCAGTTGGTTGCCGTACTTGTCCCAGAAGTCTTTGAAGTTATCGAGGAACTCCTTGAGGTCGTTGGTCTGGAGTTCGTGCTTGCGTTCGGAGTCCATCGGTGTCTCTCTTGGTCGCGCGGGGCGTTTGAGATTGCGTTCGGGCGGATTGCTTGCGGGGTTCGTGCGGGCCTTGGTTGTTGCGGGCTTAGTTGGGGCCGATCTCGATCTTGATGGTGGAGACGGCCCAGCCGTCTTTGGTGGTGATGTTGAGTCGTTCGGGTCCCTTGGCGTATCGGAGGAGCGTGGCCTCGCCGACGGCCTGCATGTCGACGAGGGACCAGTTGTTGGCGGGCAGGGTGCGTTGGTAGAACTCGGAGGCGTCGCCGGGCTCGGCGTGCCCCTGGTAGACGTGGTGGACGACGCGGGCCTGTCCGTCGTATTGCCAGCGGCACTGGCTGGCGACGGCTTTGAAGCCGACGGGCATGGGCACGTCGGGGATGAGGGGGTTGGGGGAGACGACGAGGCCTTCGCCGACGTCCTGTGGGAGGAAGTCGCCGTCGTCGTTGAAGGCGATGGCGGGGGTCTTGATGTGACCGCAGCCGACGCCTGTGAGGGCGAGCGTCAGGGCGATTGCGGCGGTGACGAGTCGGGTCATGGGGGTGTCCTGTTCCCGGCTTTTGCCGGTCGGTTTAGTTTAGACAGAGGGCTTGCTATCGGCAAACATCGGCGGGGCGTGGGTTGCGAGGTGAATCCGCGCGGGCATCGGGGTCGTTGGGGTTTGACAGGGCGGTTGGCGGTGCTTAGTTTCTGGGGCTCGGGCCGGCGTGCCCGATTTGTCGGTGACTGTAGCTCAGTTGGTTAGAGCGCCGGGTTGTGATCCCGGAGGTCGGGGGTTCGAATCCCCTCAGTCACCCTTGCGCGATCGCCACGGGCCGCGGTTTGCGGTACCGTGACGATCATGTTCCTCGCCTCCCCACTCGCGATGCTCGGCCAGCGGGTCGTCGATCAACTCGACGGCCTGGGGCGATTTATGCGTTTCGCCGCGGCGGGGGGCCGGGCGCTCTTCGCCAGCGGGTCGGGGTACGGCCGATTCAAGCTGCTGTTGCCGCAGCTGTATGAGGTCGGGACGCGGTCGGTGCCGGTGGTGATGCTGGTGGGCGGGTTCGTGGGCGCGGTGCTGGGCGTGGAGATGTTCGATCAGTTCCGATCGATCGGTCAGGAGACTCGGATCGGCGGGATCATCAATCTTTCGGTGGTCAAGCAGATCGGCCCGGTGCTCGCGGCGGTGATGATCGCGGGCCGGGTGGGCGGGGCGGTGAGCGCGGAGATCGGGACGATGCGGGTGACGGATCAGCTCGATGCGCTTCGGGTGATGGGGACCGACCCGATGCGTTATCTGGTGGTGCCGCGGGTGCTGGCGTGTCTGATCATGGTGCCGGTGCTGACGGTGGTGAGCGACCTGATGGGGATGATCGGGGGTTGGCTGGTGGTGGTGGTCGGGCTAGGGGTGGAGGCGAGCGCGTACTGGCGTTTCTCGGCCGACTTCGTGACCTCGTTCGACGTCATCACGGGGCTGGTGAAGGCGGCGACGTTCGGGCTGCTCATCGGCCTGATCAGTTGCTACAAGGGCTTTACGTGTCGGGCGGGCGCGGCGGGCGTGGGCAAGGCGGCGACTGACGCGTTTGTCGCCAGCTTCATCGCGATCATCATCGCCAACTTCTTCCTGGCGAAGTTCATGAACGAGTTGTACATCCTGATGTACGGCCGACTGCTCAACGCGCTGTCGGTGTAATTACATGTTTGAGAAGCTGAAAATAGCCGGCGGCCTATGGACGCCGGACAAGAGAACAGGCTGGGTGTCACCTTAAACAACTGCCATCGCGTCCGGAGCCCGTAGGTCTCCGGCTATTGACGGGTACACCTCGTACACGTTCTAAGACGACGCGGCGCGGCGATGGCGTTAGGCTAAAGGCTTGAACTAAAGGGTGCGGCGAAACCCGGGCGTCGCGGTCGAGCGGCGGGGCGTTTGTCGCAATGGCCAGACCCGGACTTGAACCGGGGACACCGGCATTTTCAATGCCGTGCTCTACCAACTGAGCTATCTGGCCTACGAGATCGTCGGCGTCGGCCTCGGATCGGGTTGAAGAGCATAACAGACGCAAGCGAGCACGCCAACTGCGCGCTGCCTCGGTTCATGCGCATCGGCCGATTGCGTGCGGTGCTTGCGCGTCGCCGAGCCGGGCCATCCGATAAGTCGCCGCGAGCCGCCGGCGTTGCGATGCTTTTTGATCGCCGCGAATCGTCGCCGCAGCGCCGGCAGAGGCGTTATCGCCGCGGCGCGTTCCAATAACCACTGAACGCGAAATGGAATTCGGTTCAGCACGACTCGGACTCCGCGGCGGTGCGGGTTACGCTTCAGCTTCGCCAGCCAATGGGGTGGATGGCTGTCGATGGTGGTCGTTGTGGATCCGGGCCCCGCGGAGACTCGCTCATGCCAGAGGCGCTTTGCCATCATGTCGTGTACTGGTCGATCCCGCAGATCGATGACAAGCGTCGCGTCGTCGGCGAGCGTCACTACGCGGTCAACCTCAACGAACTCGACCTTGCCGAGGCCGAGGCGATCGAGGGCATGCTGCGGTCGTATCGCCCGACCGACGCGGACCCGTCCGACCGCCTGTCGCTGCGCACGGACCCGGGGATTTTGCGATACCGCGAGCGCTTCCGCCCGTTCATCGACGTCAAACGCCGGGCCCACGATCTCTGCCGATTCAGCGTGGTGTGGCTGCCTTACGCCTACGCCGAGTACGCCGACGAGCAGCGCGAGCCGCGGCACCACGCCCACCCGTCGGTCCGCTCGCTGGCGGTGACGGGTTGACGCCGACACATGACCGAGCCTGCCGATGCATACAACCTAGCGAAGCGACACGACACGATCGCGTCGCCGATCGATCGCGTTATGATGAAGTCTTCTTTGATCCGATGACCCGCGGAGTTGTTTCATGGCGCTTTATTATCGTTTGTTCGTGTTGACGCTGCTGAGTTCACTGGCCGCCGGCTGCGGCCCGACGACGTTCGTGGTCGGCCTCGCGCCAGGCGATCGCGAGATGACCCAGACCGTCGTCGAAAAGCCCGAGACGCGCACCCGCCACCGCGTCGCCATGATCGACGTCACCGGCGTCCTCATGAACGCCTCGACCGACGGCCTGTTGAGCCAGGGCGACAACCCCGTCAGCGCGTTCAGCGAGGCCCTCGACAAGGCCGCCGAGGACGACCGCGTCAAAGCCGTCGTCCTCCGCCTCAACACGCCCGGCGGCGCCGTCGCCGCCAGCGACATGATGTACCGCGAGGTCATCGACTTCAAAGCCGAAACAAACAAGCCCGTCGTCGTCGTCATGATGGACGTCGCGGCAAGCGGCGGCTACTACATCGCCTGCGCCAGCGACTACCTCATCGCCTACCCCAGCACCGTCACCGCCAGCATCGGCGTCATCTTCCAGACCGTCAGCTTCCAGCCCGCGCTCACCTCCATCGGCATCCAGACCGAGGCCATCACCAGCGGACCCAACAAAGACGCCGGCTCGCCGCTCACCACCCTCACCGACAGCCACCGCGCCGTCTACCGCGACATGGTCGACACCTTCTACACAGGCTTCACCACCATCGTCCGACAAGCGCGACCCGGCATCTCCGACGAACACTTCGAAGAAGTCACCGATGGCCGCGTCGTCACCGGCGTCCGCGCCAAAGAAGTCGGCCTCGTCGACGCGCTCGGCGATCTCGACGACGCCTTCGCTAAAGCCAAGGCCCTGGCCAACATCAAAGACGCCGCGCTCGTCCGCTACCACCGCCCGCTCGAGTACGTCGGCTCGCCCTACGCCAGCGCCAATCCCAACACGCCGCGAGCCAACGCGACGCAGGTCAATCTCCTGCAACTGAACCTCGACGGCGCGGGCGGCAAGCTGCCTTCGAGTTGTTTCTACTATGTCTGGTTGCCCGGCGTGCGGTAAGATGCAATCGCCTGTCCTATGGTCGATGTGATTTCTCACGACGCTTCAAGCAACACGAGGGTTGGGTTTCGCGATGCAGACGCTGGATATTGAATGCCCTTCGTGCGCAGAGATGCTCGAGTTGGACGCGGGCTTCGCCGGCGGGGTCTGCCGCTGCAGCAACTGCGGCACGCTGATGACCGTCCCCAGCGACGCCGGCAAAGCAGAGTCTCTCTCCAGACCCGGGTCGAGCGCCTCGGTCGGCGCCGGCGGATTGTCGTCCATGGGCGTGCCCGACCCCGGCCCGAGCCGGCGCTCGAGTGCTAAACGCTCGACGAAATCGAAAAAAAGCAAAAGCAACAAATCCAAAGCCAATAAGCGGCCCGCCCCCATCGTGCCCGGCGAGTAT
>JBMYUK010000209.1:0-5554 GCA_049605275.1 Phycisphaeraceae bacterium | reverse complement strand
CTCGGCCCGTGCGTGCAAGCCCACAAAAACAGGCAGACGCCCATCACCGAAAGCAACGTCGCGACTTTCACGAGTCTCTTGATACGATTCATTGTGTACTCCTGCTGCGATATTCGTCGGCGATGCCCACGCGGATGCACTCACGCGAGTCGCTGGATCGCGGCAACGGTTTTTTGCGCGAGCGCTCGGATTTGTTCAAGCGGCATCGCCGGCGGCGGCATGAGCACCACGACGTTGCCCAGCGGGCGAATGAGGATGCCCTTGTCACGCAGTGAATCGCATACTCGCTTGCCGATCGGGTTGGCGAAGTCGAAGGGCTCGACGTTGCCTTGTGCATCGCGCTGGCCCAATTCGATGCCGACCATCAGCCCGCGTTGGCGGATATCGAGCACGTTCGGATCGCCGCGCAGCGCGACCAACGATTCGGCAATGACCTCGGCCGCGCGCTGGGTGTGCGCGATCAGATCGGGCGAACCATCGGTCGGCCGATCGAACAACTCCAGCGAAGCGATCGCCGCGGCGCAGGCCAGGGGGTTACCCGTG
This sequence comes from Phycisphaeraceae bacterium, assembly GCA_049605275.1. Taxonomy (GTDB): domain Bacteria; phylum Planctomycetota; class Phycisphaerae; order Phycisphaerales; family Phycisphaeraceae; genus JAHQVV01. The sequence goes on along the minus strand of JBMYUK010000209.1, from coordinate 5,011 downwards.
TACGTATGGCCGTGGTACAGCGTTTTTCGCTCGTCGGGTTCGCCGGTGAAGGCCTGCTCGATTTTGTCGGAACACACCGTCGCGGCAAGCGGCAGGTATCCGCCGGTGATGCCCTTGGCCAGGCAGAGGATGTCCGGGCCTCTGAAGCCGTCGACGCCGAGGTCGTGCTCGAAGGCAAACATCTCGCCGGTACGCCCAAAGCCCGTCGCCACCTCGTCGAGGATGAATAGCACATCATAAGCCCGCGCGAGTTCCGCAACGGCCGCGACAAAACCAGGCGGCTGACACACCATCCCCGCCGCGCCCTGCATCACCGGCTCGATACAGATCGCCGCGGTTCGCTCGGCCTGCTCGTCCAACAGCCCCCGCAACGCATCGAGCGACCCCCGCATCAATTGCGCTTGCGCCGCGTCGCACTCGCTCGGCCACATCGGCTTGCAATCGCAACTCGAACAAGGCAAACCCGGCGCCCGCGGCGCATCGACCGATGGAAAACTCGTCACGTCGAACACCATCGACACGAACGGCTTGTGAAAGAGCTCGCTATAGCCGACCGACATCGTGCCGGTCGTGTCGCCGTGATACGCGCCGGCCAGGCCGATGAACTTGTTCTTCTCCGGCCGGCCACTGTGAAACCAATAGCCCACCGCCATCTTGAACGCGACCTCGACGGCCGTGGCACCCGCGTCGGTGTAGAAGACCTTATTGAGCCGGTCCTGCTCGTCGATCGTGTCGGGGACGTTTCGGTTGATCCGCTCGATGAGTTTCGCCGCGAACTCCGCCGCGGGCTCGTGCGTCAGGCCGAGCATGGTGGAGTGTGCGACCTTGTCGAGCTGCTCGCGGATGGCGTCATCGATTGACGGGACGCGATGGCCGTGCACGTTGCACCACAGCGACGAGACGCCGTCGAGATAACGGTTGCCGCGATCGTCGATGAGCTCGAAGCCCTCGGCCGATTCGATCACCATCGGCGTCTCATCCCGCCACTGACGCATCGGGGTGAACGGATGCCAGACGTGAGCGCGATCGAGCGCAGCGGCATCCAATTGTTCGCGTCGCAGAGTCGTCTCAGCCATCGGTTTAGAGTAGCATTTTCACGTTGAGTTGAGTCGCGGCGATACGTCCGCGGCAAGTTGCAGGAGCGATCCCGATGTCGAATCTCCGAGTGAATCATGGTCCACCCGCCGATCTTTCGCCGATCGAGGTGCAGCGTCTGCTGGACGAGGGCGGGGCGGTCCTCGTGGACGTGCGCGAGCCGTTCGAGCACGCCGCCGAGCGCATCGCGGGTTCGATCCCGATGCCGCTGGGCTCGCTCGATCCCGAGGCGCTTCGCGAGCGACACGCCGGTCAACGCATCGTCTTCCACTGCGCCGGCGGCAAGCGATCGGCCGCGGCCTGCGCGCGTTTCGCCGAAGGCCAAGGCGGCTCGACCGCACACTTGGCCGGCGGGATCGAGGCGTGGAAGCAAGCCGGTCTGCCGACCATCAAGCCGACTAAGGCCGGGCCGATCCCGGTGATGCGTCAGGTACAGATCACGGCGGGGTCGCTGGTGATCGTCGGCCTGCTGCTCGGGCGTTTCGTTGCGGAACCGTTCTATTTGCTCTGCGCGTTCATCGGGGTCGGTCTGGTCTTCGCCGGCGTCAGCGGGTGGTGCGGCATGGCCAAGCTCCTGGCAGCGATGCCGTGGAATCGGGCCGGTTGAGCACCGACACGCCGATCTCCAACTAGACCAGATTCGCCCTACGCGATACGCTGTTGCGTTCCAATCCCCCGGCCCTGTGGCGGAATTGGCAGACGCGGTGGATTCAAAATCCACTTCCTTCACCGGAGTGAGGGTTCGAGTCCCTCCGGGGCCACTTTGTATAGCCCCTGCAGACGCGGGGGCTGTATCTTTTGCTGTTCAAAACCGTCTATGGAATAACGATGCTTCGAATTCCGCTCATCGCGTTGCTGTTGTCCGCAGTTTCGATCACGCTTGCGGCACCCTCGGCCGGGGCAGGCGACCGCCCCAATGTCATTCTGATGATGGCTGACGACCTCGCGAACGAGGACCTGTCGTGCTACGGCGGCACGCGGATCGAGACGCCCAATATCGATCGGCTCGCCGAGGAAGGGATCAAACTCACCAGTTACTACGCGGGCAACCCGGTCTGCTCGCCGTCGCGGATGGCGCTGTTGTCGGGCTCGTACCCCGCGCGGCTCGGCTGGCGGTGGGGCGTTCAGGGCTATGGATTTGAGCGCGGCACCGGCATGTCGCCGAGGGTTTACACGATGGCCGAGGCGTTTCGCGACGGCGGCTACCGAACGGCCATGACCGGCAAGTGGCACATCGGCAACGAGAATATGTCGCCCGAAAACCAGGGCTTCACTTCGACCTACTACATCCGCATGTCCAACAACCAGAACCGGGACATGCTCCGCGACGGCAAACTCGTGCAAAAGAATTGGGACAACGCGCTCTTGAGCGAGACGTTTTCCGAGGAAGCCATCCGCGTCATCAACGAAGAAAGCGACAAGCCTTTTTTCTTGTACGTGCCCTGGACCGCGCCGCATTTCCCCGCCGACCCGCACCCCGACTGGCAGGGAAGGTCCGGCAACGACAAGAATGGCAAATATGTCGATACGGTTCGAGAACTCGATTACCGAGTGGGGAAGATTCTTGATGCGCTCGAACAATCAGACAAGGCGGACAACACGATCGTGATTTTTACGAGCGATAACGGCCGGCAAAAAGGACAGGAAGGCGCTGACGACGCGCCGCCCTTCAGCGGGAAAAAGTGGCACTCGAAAGAGGGCGGGACAAGGGTGCCGTTCCTCATGCGATATCCCGGAGAGCGAGCGTTCATCGAAACCGACGCGATGGTCGCGGCAATCGATCTTTTTCCAACGCTCGCGTCGGCGTGTGGCGTCGAGCTGGATATCCCCGACGACGCGCAGGTGATCGATGGGCTTAATTTGTGGCCCCTACTGAGCACCGGCCCGAAGACCCGCGCGTCGCTGCGCGGCGAGCTGCTGTACTGGCACGGCAAAGGTCAGGCGACGGCGATCCGCACGAACGAATGGAAACTCTATTTCAACGCGGGCGACAAGGGCGACCCCGATGTGAGCGGCGGGCCGGTGTTGTACAACTTGCGCACAGACCCGAAAGAAACGACGGATCTTTCCGCCGAGCACCCCGACCGGGTCGAGCAGATGCTCAGGCACGCGAAGCAGCGGCTCACCGAGATCTACGACAATCAGCTCCCCCTCGGCACGGCGCCGGGCGTCGAACGGTCGCAAGAACCGCTAAGCGCTGAAGAGGTCTGGGGGCCTTGGATTGAGTAATATATTTAGTGACCGCTTTACATATGAAAGACCGTCGATGATGCTTATATCTCTTGCTCGTTTTCTTGCCGCACTGCTCCTTGTCGCCGCGATCGTTCCTCTTTCGGCGACCGCCGAGGACGAGAAGCCGATGAACGTGCTGTTGTTGTACGCCGACGACTGGCGGCACGACACATTGGGCGCGGCGGGTAACCCGGTCGTCAAGACGCCGGTGATCGATGACCTTGCCGGGCGCGGCATGCGCTTCACGCACAACTGCGTCGTGACCTCGATCTGCGGGATGAGCCGGGCCAACCTGTACACCGGCCAGTGGATGTCGCGGCACGGGGCACGCAAGTTCACCATGTGGGACACGCCGTGGGCTGAAACCTACCCCGGCCTCTTACGCGATAACGGCTACCACATCGGTCACGTCGGCAAGTGGCACAACGGCAAGTTCCCGAAAGACAAGTACGATTTCTCGACGGTCTACCACGGCCGACACTGGTACAAAGACAAGAACGAGCCCGGCGGCAGGATCCACATCACCAAGCGCAACGAGCGCGACGCGCTGCAGTTCCTCGAGCAGCGTCCAAAAGACAAGCCGTTCCTGCTGAACGTGTGTTTCTTCGCGACCCACGCCGAGGACCCGCACAAGGACCAGTTCCTGCCGCAGCCCGAATCGATGGAGTTGTACAAGGATGTCGAGATCCCCGTGCCGGTGAACGCGACGCAGGAGAGTTGGGAACGGCTGCCCGACTTTTTCACCGAGAAAAACCAGGGCCGGGTCCGGTACTACTGGCGTTTCGATACCCCCGAGAAGTACCAGCGGATGATGAAGAACTACTACCGCATGGCGACGGAAGTGGACACGACCTGCGGCGTCATCCTCGACAAGCTCAAGGAGCAGGGCGTGCTCGACAACACGCTCGTGATCTTCACGACCGACAACGGCTTCTTCCACGCCGAGCACGGTCTGGCCGACAAGTGGTACCCGCACGAAGAATCGATCCGCGTCCCGCTGGTGATTTACGACCCGCGCATGCCTTCCGAGAAGCAAGGCAAGACCAACGACGACTTTACTCTCAGTGTCGATCTCGCCCCGACGATCCTGAATGCCGCAGGGATCGACGCACCGTCGACGATGCAGGGGCGAGACATCGGCGATCTGTATCTGCCTCAAGCGCCAAATAGCGCGTTTCCGTGGCGCGAGGAGTTTTTCTACGAGCACCCGCCGTTTGCCCGCGGCACGATCCCCGCGTCCGAGGCCCTGGTCCGCAAGGACTTCAAGTACATGTACTGGCCCGAGCACGACGTCGAGCAACTCTTCGACCTCGTCAACGACCCGATCGAAGAAGTCGATCTCGCGGGCCACCCCGAGCACGCCGACAGACTCGCCGAGATGCGCAAGCGGTTCAACGAACTCAAAGAAGCGGCGAAGTAAAGCGCTCTCGACACACCGCCATCATCCCAAGCCGGGCCAGAGCGCAGCGTCGGCCCGGATACGCGCTGACCGGTGATCTCATCCGGGTCGGCGCTGCGCTATGGCCCGGCTTGGGGGACGCGCTTTCTGGTGCATCGGTGGATCGATGCGTGCTTTGAGGTAAACTCCGCGCCGTGGCGACGCCTTCAACCGCAACCCGCACGATCTTCTTCGCGGCCTTCGAGCCCAGCGGGGATGTACTCGCGGCGCGGCTCATCAACGAAT
>JBMYUK010000208.1:0-5571 GCA_049605275.1 Phycisphaeraceae bacterium | reverse complement strand
TGTTGGGCTCGACGTTGTGGTAGGGCGAATAGGCCTTGAGCCAGTCGAAGTGTGCTTTGATCGACGGATCGCCGTACTCGGGCACCCAGTACTTGGCCATGAGGAATCGGTCGTAGCGGAGCATGTCTAGAAGGGGTACGCCGCAGAGCACCGCCTTGCAGAGGTCCGGTCGCTGAGTCATCACCGCGCCGACGAGCAGCCCGCCGTTGGACCCGCCGCGGATCGCGAGTTTGTCCTTGCTCGTGTAGCCCTCGTCGATGAGGTACTCGGCGGCGGCGATGAAGTCGTCGTAGACGTTCTGCTTGTTGGCGAGCTTGCCGGCTTTGTGCCAGGCGTCGCCGTACTCGCCCCCGCCGCGCAGGTTCGGCACGGCCAAGACGCCTCCGGCCTCGTACCAAGGGAACATCGTCGAGCTGAATCGCGGCGTCATGCTGATGCCAAACCCGCCGTACCCCGAGAGCAGCGTCGGATTGCGGCCGTCGAACTCGATGCCCTTCTTGTGCACGACGAACATCGAAACCGGCGTGCCGTCCTTGCTGGTGTACGTGACCTGTTTGACCTCGAGCAGGTCCGGATCGACCGGGATGTCGGGGCGGGTCCAGAGCTCGTATTCATCGGGGTCCACGGCCGAGGTCGTCCGCAACTCGAACCGATACACGCTGCGCGGCATGTTGAAGGACGTAAACGACAAGAACACCTCGTTGCGGTCGTATCGCGTGCTCAACCCCGCGCTGCCGATGCCCGGTAAGCGCAGGTCCACCATCGCCTCGCCGTCCTTGCCCATCAGCTCGATCGCGGTGGTGGCCATCGTGCTGTACTCGATCACGAACAGGTCTTTGGTTTCGCTGAGCCCTTCGAGGACCATGTCTTCGCGGTGCGGCACCAGAACAGTCCAGTTGTCTCGCGCGGGCTGCTCAACGTCGACCTCGTACACCATGCCGTTGGGCGCGTCGACCTGCGTGGTGATAAGCAGGCGCTCGCCGACAAATTGGCCGAAGCTCTTGGCGTCCGCGCCTTCGATCAGCGGGGACATCACCAGTTCGTCGGTCTCGATCCACTTCTTCACATCGACGAGATAGAGGTCGTTCGCGGACGTCGAGGTGTAGTAACCGATCAGGCCCCAGTCGCCTTCGCGTTGCATGGAGAAGAACGGGCCCCAGGTCGTGGCGAGCGGGCCTTCTTTGTGCTGCTCGAACATCAGGCGGTCGTCCGCCGGGTCGTCGCCGATGGTGTGCAGACGGATCTCTTTCGAGTACGGGTTATCGACGTCCGCGAGCTTGCGGTAGAAAAACCGCCTGCTGTCGGGCAGCCATCGGACCCCGCCGACCTTGCCGGTGATGAGGTCGTCGAGCCACCGGCCGGTCGCGACGTCTAAAACGTACAGCGTCGTGTTCTCGTCGCCCGCGCGGTAGAGCCCGAACGCCAGCAGCGATCCATCGGGGCTCGGCGACCACCAGCCCAGCGCGGTCAGGCCGTCGTCGCTGAGCCGGTTGACGTCGAGCAGGATGCGCTTCTCGCCGTCGTGACCCGCGCGGACGTAGACGACCCCGTGGTCCTGGTCGCCTTGGCGTTCGGTGTTGAAGTACAGATCGCCGCGCATCGCCGGGGCGCCGACGTAGCCGACCCGCATGAGTTCGGTCAGCCGGGCTTCGAGTTCGTCTCGCCCCGGCAGGTCGTCGAGGACCGAGCGGGTGTGTTCGTTCTGCGCGACCGTCCACGCGTCGACCTCGTCGGTGAGTCGCGCTTGGTCGTCGCCTTCGAGCCAGCGATACGGATCGACGATCTCGACGCCGTGCATCGCATCGACGACGGGTCGCACTTGGGTCTCCGGCGGCGCGGACGAGGGCGGTGGCGTGGATCGGGGCGTCATGGAACAAGCCGAGGCAGCAAGAACACAAACAATCAAAGCGAGCAGCCGAATCATAGAGCGACCTTCACGGGGTTATCTCCTTCGCGGTTGGACCGGGGCGTGACATCCTATACCATCGACAACAGACGATCGTTCCGGCAACCAACATCTATTTAGGAGACCACCCATGGCCGCGAAATACGCCCTGCTTAAATCCAACAACGATAAGTTCCACTTCAACCTCAAAGCCGCCAACGGCGAGGTCATCCTCGCCAGCCAGATGTACGAAGCCAAGGCCTCGGCCGAGGACGGCATCGCCTCGGTCAAAGCCAACAGCCCCGACGACGCCAACTACGAACGCAAGACCGCCAAGGACGACTCACCCTACTTCGTCCTCAAAGCCGCCAACGGCCAAGTCATCGGCACTAGCGAGATGTATTCCTCCACCAGTGCCATGGAAAACGGCATCGCCTCGGTCAAGACCAACGGCCCCGTCGCCGAAACCGACGACCAAACCGCGTGAGCCTTGTAAGGCGATCTCTTACGAGTCCCACATTACTTCGTGCGTCTTTGCAGCCGCCGCGTAACACGCGGGGGTCGAATCAGCGGACGCGCACACAGCACGATCGCGATCAAAGCCGGAAACGACTCGACCCCCGGGCGTTGCCCGGCGGCTATTCTCAGCGCCGATACAAACGCGTGCTTTGAAAACGTTAACCGTCTTACAGGTCTACATCGATCGATACCGGCGCGTGATCTGAGCAGTCGAGCCCGGCCTGCCGATGGATGTGGGCCCCTTGGAATCGTTTCGCCGCGGGCCCGTTCGCCAAGAGATAGTCGATGCGCCAGCCGCGGTTTTTGGCTCGGGCGCTGCCGCGGTTGGACCACCAGGAATACGGGCCGTGGACGGCGGGGTCGATGCCCTCGCCCTCGACGCCGAAGCGATCTCGGATCTCAGACGCAACGTCGCCGCCCCGTTCGAGCAGCCGGTCGTAATCGTCGCGGACGAGGTCGGCCCAGCCCGAGCCGATGACCCCGCTCAGCCAGTCGCGTTCGTGCGGGAGGTAGCCGGAGGTTTTCTCGTTGGACTTGGCGTGGAAGATGTCGCGCGGGGTGTGCGCGATGTTGAGGTCGCCGCCGAAGACGAAGGGCCGATCGTCCTTGCGTCGCCGGTCGGCCCAGGGCTTGAAGCGTTTCATCCACTTCTCTTTTTCGACCTGTCGATGATCGCCCGACGAGCCGGAGGGCAGATACACGCTGGCCAGGCCTAAGCCTCGCGCTTCGATAGCGATGAGTCGGCCTTCGTCGTCCGGGTCCGCTTTCGATAAGCCGATAGCGTGCGACTCGATCGGCGAGCGCGACCAGACGGCCGTGCCTGCGTAGCCCTTCTTCCGGGCGGGGTTCCACAGCACGTGCCAGCCGTCGGGGTCGCGCCACGCCTCGGGCAGTTGCTCGGGCAGCGCGCGAACCTCTTGCAACAGCAACACGTCCGGCGCGATCGCGTCGAGATGCTTGGCGAAACCCTTGCGCAGCGCCGCCCGCAATCCGTTGACGTTCCAGGTCGTGATCCGCATCGCGGCAGTGTAGCGGCGGGTGTCGCGCTCGAGTTGGACCGACTGGCGATCTCGGGTAATATCCCTACGACCACTCGGCCTGACTCGATCACAAGGCAACCTCAGAGCACAAAACGATGAACCCGATCAACCTACTGCTGGCCCAGGCGGACGGCGAAGCCACCGCCGAAGAAGAAACCCCCGCGACCGAAGAAGCGGTCAGCCAGATCGCCGACCAGAGCAAAGACGCGCTCGGCGGGGCGATGGAGGGCGACTTCAGCGGCGTCACGCAGATGCTCATCGACTACGGCCTGCCCCTGGCCGGCGGGATCGTCATCCTCGTCGCGTCGTTCATCGTCGGCAAGATCATCGCCCGCATCGTCAGCCGATCCGCCGAGAAAGCGAAGATCGATCTCACGCTGTCCCGTTTCTTCGGCAAGATGGTGTACTACCTCGTGCTGGTCGTCGGCGTGATGATCGCGCTGGGCACGGTCGGCATCGAGGTCACCAGCTTCGCCGCCATCCTCGCCGCCGCGGGCTTCGCGGTGGGCATGGCCCTCTCCGGCACGCTCGGCAACTTCGCGTCCGGCGTCATGCTCCTCATCTTCCGGCCGTTCCACGTCGGCGACGTCATCAACGCCGCCGGCGTCACCGCCAAGGTCAACGCCATCGAGCTCTTCACCACCACCCTCGACACACCCGACAACCGACGCATCATCGTGCCGAACAGCGCCATCGCCGGCGGCACCATCGAGAACATCACCCACCACCCCGAACGCCGATGCGACGTCTTCGTCGGCTGCGATTACTCGGCCGATCTCGACAAGACTCGCGAGGTCCTGACCAAGGCCGCCGAGTCCCTGTCCGATCTCAACGTCAAGGGCGAGGGACGCGGCTTCCAGGTCTTCCTCATCGACCTCGGCGACTCGTCGGTGAACTGGACCGTGCGCTTCTGGGCGACCGGCGCCGACTTCTGGGCCGCCAAGGAACAGCTCACCCGCGCGGTGAAGCAGCACCTCGACGAGGCGGGCATCGGCATCCCGTTCCCGCAGATGGACGTTCACCTAGACAAGCTCGACGGCTAAGCCCGAGCGCACGTAATACTTTTAATCACGCAACTATCGGCCCGTGCGAGACGTTTCGCGCTCGGCCCACGCAGCGTATCAGAGAGGTTAGTCATGAAACGATTGGTCACCAGTGTCCTGCTCCTCGGTGCCGCGATCTCGGCCGGCGCCGAGACGATCCAGCTCAAAGACGGCGACGTCATCAACGCCCCGATCGTTGCGCAGGACGACACCACCGTCACGATCGATCACCCGTCGCTGGGCGAAGTCAAGATCGCCAAGGACCAGATCGCCGCGACGTACGCGGACCCCGACGCGATGGCCGCGGCGATGGCCGAGAAGGACGCCGCGGACAAGGCGGCCGAGCTCGAAGCCGAGCGTGCCGCGGACGGCGGTCTCTTCGGCAGCGGCTTTCTCAAGGGCTGGAACCGGCGACTCGAAGCCGGGCTCACCGGCGCCGAGGGCAACTCGCAGAACCTCAACTTCCGCACCGGCTTCTTCGCCGATTACGAGGATGACGAGGACCGCTGGATCTACGCCATGGTGTATCGCGCCGCGACGTCCGACGGCACGACCACCGAGAAACGCTTCTTCGCGGAATTGATCAAAGACTGGCTGATCCCCGACGAAGACTACTTCTTCTTCGCCAACGGACGATACGACTGGGACGACTTCCAGGACTGGGACTCGCGCTGGAGCGGGTTCGGCGGCGTCGGTTACCAGTTCATCGCGGACGAGACGTGGAACGTCCGAGGCCGAGCCGGTATCGGTGGTAACCAGGAGATGGGCGGCGTGCAGGGCGACGAGTTCACGACCGAAGCGCTCATCGGCGTCGAAGCCGACTACAAGATCAAGGAAGACCACTCGATCGCGTTCACGAACTACCTGTACCCCTCGCTCGAGCGGATCGACGCGTTTCGTAACATCACGACGCTCGACTACATCATCCGCATCGACCAGGACAAAGGGCTGGACCTCAAGCTCGGCCTGACGCCCCGCGCTCAGGAGTGGGCCTTCCTGAGAGCCCGCGAAGGCGACATCGCTCGCATGCTCGCCTCCATGGACGGCATCAGCGGCGCCCAGGTCAGCATCGTGCCTGCCAAGG
>JBMYUK010000207.1:0-5572 GCA_049605275.1 Phycisphaeraceae bacterium | reverse complement strand
ATTGATCCGGTCAAGAAGGGGATCGAGTGCCAGATCCTCGACAGCTTCGGCAAGCCGGACGAGAAGATGAGCCACCACGATCACGGCGGGATCATCCGCACCTCGCCGCCGAGCAAGAACATGTCCAAGCCCGCGGGCGAGTGGCAGCAGATGGTCTTGACCTGCGATGGCCAGACGATCAAGGTCGTCTTGAACGGCGAGGAGATCATCAACCTGCAACAAGACGAAAGCGCGATGAAGGACCGCCCGCTCAAGGGCTACATCGCGCTGCAGGACCACGGCCAACTGTCGCACTTCCGCAATATCAAGATTAAAGAGTTGGACTGATCGCGGCGGATGCGCGCCCCCCAAAAAAAGAAAGAACCCTCATCCTACGATGGGGGTTCTTTTCTAGTTGAACTGCTTAGGCGCGAGCCGTCGAGGATCAGGCGGCGTTGACTTCGACGAATTTCTCGACGCTCTTGAGGTCGGTCAGGACGTCGGGCGAGGCGAGGACCGTGCCGGTCTCGCCGATCGCGCCGGAGACGGGGTGCTGCTTGGGGAGTCGGCCTTCCCAGACGCGCCATCGGCCGCCGCGGGGCGAGTGGGTCTGGTTGGTCTGGCGGACTTTCTTGAGTCGCTTGTTCTCGGCGACGACGTCGGCGTCCTTGGAGAGGATGCGGACGAGGGTCTTGCGTGCGGAGGCGTTGGTCGGCTCCTTGACGATTTTGATGTTGACGGTGGAGCCGGGGGTGATGTCAGCCATGGGGCACCTCGGGGGTGTCGGGGGTGGTTGCGTCGAGCCGCATATTGTGGCTGAAACGGGGTGGGGGGTCAAGTCGCGGGGTGAAAAGTCGGTGGGCGATCGCATCTGATCCTTTAGGAGGGGCGCGCGGAGATCGCGCGTCCTGCGGACATTGGGCGGGCGGAAGCGTCTGGTTGCTTGTCCGGCGTCCGTAGGCCGTCGGCTATGTTTCGGTCGATTGAGCGGCGTCTTGTTCAGGGGGTTGGTCGCTCGGGTCGCGGAGGTCGAAGAGTCGGCGGAGGGCGGCGGCGTAGAAGCCGAGCGACGCGTCGGGGTCCGAGCGGTCGAGTTGGCTGAGCGGGAGGTGGAGGATTTTGTTGACCAGTCGGTGGTTGTGTTGGGCGAGGAGTTGTTCGAGGGATTGGCCGGTGGCGTCGCCGTTGAGCGCGGCGAGTTTCTTGGCGGTGCGTTCGTGCTCGGTTTCGGCGATGTCGTGGAGGCGTTGGCGGAGTTGCTTGACGAGTCGGCCGACGTCGCGGTGGCGGATCTCGCCCATGCATCGTTCGATGTGCTGCCTGAGCAGTTGCTCGGCCTGTTCGACCAGTTCGCGGCGTTCCGAGGCGGTGGCTTCGACGGCTTTCTGCAGGTCATCGAGGTTGTAGAGATAGACGTTGCGCAGCGAGCCGATGGCGGGGTCGAGGTCGCGCGGGACGGCGAGGTCGAGCATGAAGAGCGGCCGGCCTCGCCGCTTTTTCAAGAGCGGGCGGAAGCGCGCTTCGCTGACGATGGGCTCGTTCGCGCCGGTGCAACTGACCACGATGTCGGCCTCGACGAGCAGGCGGTCCATGTCGTCCCAGGCTCGTGCGCCGTGGTCGTCGCCGACGAGTTCGAGTTGGTTTGCGAGGTCGAGGGCGCGCTGGTGGGTTCGGTTGATGACGAGCAGTCGCTTGGGGTTTTCGCGGCTTAGCGAGGCGAGCGCGGCTTTGACCATCTCGCCCGCGCCGATGGCGAGGACGGTCTTGTCGCCGAAGTGGTCGAAGATGTTTCGGGCAAAGGCGACGGCGACGGAGCTGACCGAGGTGCGTCCGCGATCGATGCCGGTCTGCCGTCGGACGTTTTTCGAGGCGGTGATGGCGCCCTGGAAGAGGCGGTGGAGCACGGGACCGACGGCGCCGGCGTCGTCGGCGAGTTCGTAGGCGCGCTTGACCTGGCCGAGCACCTGCGGCTCGCCGAGGACCATCGAGTCGAGCCCGGCGGCGACGCGGAAGAGGTGTTTCGCGGCGTCGTCCTGCTCGCGGTGGATCGACGAGCCGGCGATCGCGCTCGCACTGGCCCCCGTCTGCCCGGCGATGAACGCCCTGAGGTCTTCGATCGTCGGTGGATCGTGGTGTGCCGGCTTCGCGAGGTACAGCTCGGTTCGATTGCAAGTCGAGATCAGCGCGCATTCGCCGGCGGGGTAGCGTTCGCGTAGGGCGCGCACGGCCTTGGCGGCGTGATCGGGGTCGAAGGCCAGCGCCTCGCGCAGGGCGAGCGGCGCGGTCCGGTGATTGAAGCCGAGCATGAGTAAACGCATCAGTCGTTTACCTCCGCTTGCGGCGGCGTCGCCGGGTCGTCGGGTTGATTGCGATCGATGGCCTCGACCGCGCCGTAGGTCGCGAGCACGAGGACGAGCCCGGCGATAGCGAGCCAGGCCGCGCGGCGACCGCGGAAACTCGTGAACGTCCGCACGTTGATGAGCACCGCGTAGACCGCCCACGCCGACGCCGCGAGCCAAACCTTCAGCGACGCCCACCACGCCGCGCCGATCGACGTGGCCTCGGTCGCTTGCGTGACCATGATGAACCCGCTGACCAGCGAGAGCGTGAGCAACACGAACCCGAGCGTCGCCGCGCGGAGAATCAGTGTCTCCAGCGTCTCCAGGCTCGCCATCGGATTCACTTGGCCGAGCCCGGCCTTCGCCTTGAGCCGGCCCTGCACGAACAGGTACATCGCTCCGCCGGCCGCGCCCAGCCCGCAGCCCAACAGCCCCACGTACGTCACCGCCAAGTGAAACAGCTTCCACGCCGGGGCGAAGCTATCCATATCAAATGCGCGGTACGTCCACAGCGCCGCGCAGACGCCCCACGCGAGGATGAGCGCGAGCAGCGGCAGCGCAAACAGCGACAGGCCGAACAGCCTCGGCCGGGTCTGGATGTAAAGGATCGACGGCGCGAGCAACAGCGCGATCAGCAAGAGCCCGTCCACGTGAGCCTGCACCGGCACCCACGCCTGATGCACCGCCGCGACGCGATAGATGAGTAGCCCCAGACATGCGAGCGTCACCCCGCCGAGCAGCGCCGCCTGAGGCAGGATCGGCCGGGCGTCGGGCTTGCCATCGCGCAGGTGACGCGCCACGAGCACCGCCGCCGCCAGCGAGGCGAGCGTCGCGAAGATGAGCGGGATGCCGGTGGCCAGGTCGTGTGGCATGGTCAGCAGGCGCGTCGTGGATCGGCCGTCGCGGTCAGGCCAAGTCCTTCATGATATCGGCGTAAAGGCCCTTCAGCGCCGATTCTCCGCCGTCGCGCAGGGTCTTCAACGCCCGATCATCTGAAAGACGACGCAGCATCGCCACGCGCTTCGCCGGATCGCGGACGCGCTCCTGAATCGCCCGACGCACCGGCAGCGCCGACGCCAGCAACCGCCCCCACGCAGGATCGAGATCCGCAACCAGCAACGCGCGGATCCGCGTCGCCGCGCTTGCCGACGCCCCGCCCGTGTGCACCGCCACCGTCAACGGCCCGTCGCGATGCGCCGTCATAAACGTCAAGCCGCCCGCCTCCGACCGGTCCGCCCGATTGACCAGGACGCCCCGCTCCGCCGCCGCCTCGCTCACCGCATCGTTGATCTCCTCGACGTCCGTCGCCACGACCACCAACAGCGCACCGTCCAGGTCCTCCGGCTGAAACGCCCGCTCCTCGATCCGAACCCCCGCGAGCCGGGCCGACGGATGCACCTGTAGCGCGATCATCACGACTTTCGCCCCCGCCTCCGACAGCGTGCGTGCGCGACGCGCCCCCACCCCGCCCCCGCCGACCACCACGCACCGGCGGTCGCGGACGCTCAGCATCACCGGCACGTCCGCGTAAGGCTCGTCAACAGCGTCGTCCATCGCCTCAGTCTACCCCTTCGCCGACCGGCCCGGCACTACAATGAAACGATGGCCGACCTCTGGCAGGACCAACGCACGCAACTACTCGCCGGTGCACAGCCTTTGGCCGCGCGCATGCGCCCGACCTCCCTCGACGAGTTCGCCGGACAGCGACACTTCCTCGGCCAAGGCAAACTCCTGCGACGCATGCTCGAAGCAGACCAACTCACCTCCGTTCTCTTCTACGGACCGCCCGGCACCGGCAAGACCACCCTCGCCGAACTCATCGCCAACCACACCCAGCGACACTTCGACCGGGGCAACGCCGCGGCCGTCGGCGTCAAAGACGTCCGTCACGTCCTCGGCCAGGCCCGCAAGCGACTCGAATACGAAAACAAACGCACGATCTTCTTCCTCGATGAGATTCATCGATTCAACCGCGCGCAGCAGGACGTCCTCCTCGGCGACGTCGAGCGCGGCGTCATCACCCTCATCGGCGCAACCACCGAAAACCCCTTCTTCGCCGTCAACAACGCGCTGGTCAGCCGCAGTCAGATCTTCCAGTTCGAACCTCTGAGCGAAGACGATATCGCCCGCCTGATCCGGCGCGCGATCGCCGATGAAGAACGCGGCTTCGGCAAGTACGACATCACGCTCGACGACGACGCCCTCGCCCACTGGTCCACGATGTCCGACGGCGACGCGCGGCGAGCTTTAGCCGCATTAGAGATCGCCGTACTGTCTGAACAGAGCAAGTCACAAAACCCCAACACCCAACACCCAATACCCATCACCCTGGATATTGCCGAGCAGTCGATCCAGCAAAAAGCCATCGCCTACGACCGCGACGGCGATGCCCACTACGACGCGATCTCCGCCTACATCAAGTCCGTGCACGGCTCCGACCCCGACGCCGCGATCTACTGGCTCGCCAAGATGCTCCACGCCGGCGAAGACCCGATGTTCATCGCCCGCCGCATCGCCATCCTCGCCAGCGAAGACATCGGCAACGCCGACCCCCGCGCCCTCGCCGTCGCCTCCAGTTGCTACGACATCGTCCACCGCATCGGCATGCCAGAAGCCCGCATCACCCTCGCCCAGGCCACCACCTACCTCGCCACCGCCCCCAAATCCAACGCCAGCTACGCCGCTATCAACGCCGCCATGGGCGACGTCAAGACCGGCCGAACCGTCCCCGTCCCCCGCCACCTCCGCAGCGGCGACTACGCCGGCGCCAAGCAACTCGGCAACGCAACCGACTACCGATACGCCCACAACAGCGACACCGGCTTCGTCGATCAGACCTACCTCGGCGTCGACAAGACCTACTACCAGCCGGTCGACCGCGGCTACGAAAAACGCATCAGAGACTACCTCGCCTGGATCGAGGCCCAGCGCGACAACCAGTGAACGACGTGCAGCCCGTCGAGACGCACCCCGCCCGCTCGACCGTCTAATATGTTGTCGGCGACACGCCCCCTCGCCGATACCTAAACAGCCGCCGCGCGACGCGATGGCCCTGCGCAACAGACTTCCTCAACAAGAAAAGGACGCAAAGGATGGCGCTCCAATCACAGGCACCCCGGGCCGGCGGAAGCCGGCGGTACGCCGCGACCCAGCGACGCAAAAAAGGGCTCGCACCCTGGCTGATCCTGTTGGCGCTCGTCGTCATCGTCGCCGGGCTCGTCGTGCTCTTCTCCGACGCCGGCGATCCCACGACC
>JBMYUK010000206.1:0-5579 GCA_049605275.1 Phycisphaeraceae bacterium | reverse complement strand
ACCGACGAAGACGCGATCGCTATCCAAAACCAGGCCTACGACCACGGCGTGACCTTCTTCGACACCGCTCCGGCCTACGGCAACTGGCGCGCGGAAAAACTATTGAAAGACACGATCGCCTACGCCGGGCGGGACAACGTCACCGTCTCGACCAAGTTCGGCTACGACCTCGTCTCGGACCCCGGCGAAGAGGGCAGCCACCGCGAGCGTAAGCAGGATTTCTCCCCCGAAGCGATCTTCGCCGAGTGCGAGAAGTCGCTCACGAACATGGGTATCGACTGCATCGACCTGTACCAGGCCCACAACATCCGACACCACCACTACAACGACGAGGTGCTCGGCGCGATGGACAAGCTCAAAGCGCAGGGCAAGATCAAGGAGTGGGGCATCGCGCTGGGTCCCGCGATCGGCTGGCGCGAAGAGGGCCACGACGGGCTGTTGAAGTACGGTGCGGCCTGTGCCCAGACGGTTTTCAATATGTACGAGCAGGAGTTGGGTCGAGAGCTTTGCGAGATCTGCGCCCACACCGGCAAGGGCGGCGTGATCGCGCGCGTGCCCACCAATTCGGGCATGCTCGACGACGAGTTCAAGACGCCCGACCACGTGTTCCCCGAGCGCGACCACCGCAAGTTCCGCGATCGCAATTGGCTGATCTATGGCATCAAGAAGAACGAGATGGTCCGTCCCCTCGCGCACGACCTCGGGCTGAATCTCAGACAGTTTGCGATGCGTTGGCTCGCGAGTCAGCCGGGCTTCGTGAGCGTCGAGCCGAACATCTTGTCGATCGAGGATGTGAAGGACTACGCGATCGGCTGCGACGGAACGAAACTGCCCGAGGACGTTCTCGAGCAGATCGACGCGTGGTATCAGGATGATTTCGGCCTCGGCGAGGAGGCGCACCCGTGCGATCACATGTCCACTTTTGCCGAGGGCGGCAAGGTGCGGAGCGAATACGTCGCGCCGAAACTCGAGACGGTGGGCTGATTCCAGCCGCTACACCGTTTTGTGATCCCACTTAAAATCCCTGCATGATCGATCAGGCGGGCAGCGACGACAGGAAGACGATCCCGACGCTGGGCGAGTCGATCGTCGTGCGCTGGTTGATCGGCCTGTGTCTGATCCTTCACGCGCTCAACGCGCTACTGACCGCGCAGGTCACCTCGCCGGGCGGCGCGACGCAGCAGGTCGGGCTGCTCACGATGTGGGGCAACTTCAACGTCGTCCAAGGCATCAACGGCTGGCAGATCTGGCGGCTCATCACCTACCAGTTTCTGCACGGCAACCTCTTGCATCTGGGAATGAACATGATGGCCTTGTACGTCTTCGGGCCGCTGATCGAGAAGTGGTGGGGGCCTCGCCGCTTCCTCGGGTTTTACCTGCTCTGCGGGGCGTGCGGGGCGTGGCTCATGGCCATGTTCGCGTTCTTCCCGAGCGTGATTAACGGGGGGTCGGCCTGGCTCGTCGGCGCGTCGGGGTCGATCTTCGGCGTGCTCGTCGCCTCCGCGATGCTCTACCCCAGAGACGAGATCAAACTGCTCATCCCGCCGATCTGGGTCACCGTGCGCACCCTTGCCGCGCTGTTCATCGGGCTCTCGATCGTGTCGATGTTCATCGGCTGGAACACCGGCGGCAACGCGGCGCACCTCGGCGGCGCGCTCTTCGGCTACCTGCTCGTCAAGCGCCCCTGGTCGCTGGACTTCCTCGATCCCGCCACCCCCAAACGCGAGCCGGCGAGCGAGGGCGACGCCTAAGATCGAATTCGCCGTGTATCGAATGCGGCTTTGAATCAAGACCAATCGCGATACGAACCGAGTAAGTCACCATGGGCTTTGAGAGTCGAGACTACAACCAAGGCACGTCGGACCACGACATGTTTCGACGGATGGGCAGTTGGTCGGCGAACGCTTGGCTCATCGGGCTGTGCATCGGGTGTTTCTTTGTGGATGGTTTTACGGCCCGATTGATGGGCCGAGAGTTCTTCATGGGCGGGCTACTGCGAGATTGGGGCGCGTTTACGGCTTCCGACGCGATCTTTGGTTTTCAGATCTGGCGACTGGTCAGTTTCCAGTTTCTCCACGCCGGGCTGTTTCACATCCTGTTCAACCTGGTGATTCTGTTTTTCCTCGGTCGGATGCTCGAGTCGTACCTCGGCTCGAAGCGCTACCTGGCTTTTTATCTGCTGTCCGGCGTCGGCGGCGGGTTGTTCTATCTCCTGCTATGGGCGGGCGGGGCGATCACGGGCAACCCGAACGTTCCGTTTTTGCTGCAGACCGGGCCGGACACGCCGCTGGTCGGTGCGTCGGCGGGGATCTACGGCGTGCTGGTTGCGGTCGCGGTGATCGCGCCGGCGCAGCGGATACAGTTGCTGTTCCCGCCGATCACGCTGACGATCCGCGCGTTGGCGTTGATCTTGATCGGCATCGCGGTGTTCATGGTGATGGTCGGCGGGCCGAACGACGGCGGGCAGGCGGCGCACCTGGGCGGCGCGGCGATCGGTTACCTGTTGATCAAGCGGTCCGGTCTGTTGAATTGGGCCGACCGTTTTTCGCCTTCCGCGATCCAGGCCGGTTATACCAAAGGCAGATACGAGAGACGGTTGAAGAAAGAACAGGCCGGCCGCGAAGAGATCGATCGCATCCTTGCGAAGGTGTCGGAGCAAGGTTTGCAATCGCTCAGCAAGCGCGAGCAGAAGATCCTGCAGCAGGATACGGACCGGCTGCGCGGGGATTGATGTGGTACTGGTAAAATATCGGCATGAAACGCACGGATTGGACCATCAAGAAGTTTGACGCGACGCGGGATTGGGATGATGACAGCCCGAGCGAGTCCTTGTCTCCTCGCGAACGCCTGAGTCAGAACTGGCCTTTGATCCGCTCGATGTGGGTGATGCTCTATGGAACTGATCCTGAACGACGACTTCCGCGACATGATTGGCCTGTTGAACGACGAACAGGTTGACTATCTGTTGATTGGCGGTTGGGCGGTCACATTTCACGCTCGTTATCGATTAACTGAGGATATTGATTTCTGGGTACGGCCAACGCCTGAGAATGCGCTGCGGGTGATGCGGGCGCTGACGCGTTTTGGAGCACCAATCGATAGCTTGGGCGTAACAGCAGCGGATTTTTCTCAGCCAAGATACGGCCTGCAACTTGGTCGACCGCCTGTTCGAATCGATTTCTTAACCACCATGAAGGGAATCAGTTTTGAAGAGGCGTGGAAGAATCGCGTTGTTGAAGCGTTTGTTGGGATCACGGTTAATGTGATCGGGCGAGACGACTTATTACGAAACAAATTGGAAGTCGGACGAACCAAAGACTTGTTAGATGTCGAAGCGATCCAGAAAGCCTCCAGGCGAGATATTGATCGCTAGGATGGTTCCGTGTCCACTTTCTCGTTTTCAATTCAGCATACCGACGAAAGTACTCAAGCTCGGGTCGGGCGGGTCGCGACGCCGCATGGCTCGTTTGAGACGCCCGCGTTCATGCCGGTGGGGACGCAGGGCACGGTCAAGGGTCTGTTGCCGAATCAGGTCCGCGACACCGGGGCGCAGATCATCCTCGGCAACACCTATCACCTCATGCTCCGGCCGGGCAGCGAGCTGATCGCAAAGCACGGCCGGCTGCAGCACTGGACGCGGTGGCGGGGGCCGATGCTCACCGACTCGGGTGGGTTTCAGGTTTTTTCGCTTGCGGAGATGAACAAGATCACCGAAGACGGGGTGCGCTTCCGCAGCCACATCGACGGCGCGATGATCGATCTCACGCCCGAGCGATCGATGCAGGTGCAGCACGAATTAGGCGCGGACATCATCATGGCGTTTGACGACTGTCCTCCGGCGGGGAAGAACTTCGAAGGCGACACCGCGACGTACCTCGAGCGCGTCCGGGTTGCGAACGAGCGGACGCTTCGCTGGCTGGAGCGTTGTGCCCGGGCTCATCGGGAGAGCGGTCGGGACGCGGAGCAGGCGCTGTTTCCGATCGTGCAGGGCGGGACGGATCTGATCCAGCGCGACTGGTGCATCGAGCGGGTGTGTGGGTTTGAGAGCCCGGGCTACGCGATCGGCGGGGTGGCGGTGGGCGAGGGTCCCGACGAGATTCGGCGGGTTGTCGAGCACACGGCACCGAAGTTGCCGACCGATAAGCCGCGTTATCTGATGGGGGTGGGTTACGAGCGGGACATCGTGGCGGCGGTGCGAGCGGGGGTGGATATGTTTGACTGCGTCCTGCCGACGCGCAACGGTCGGAAGGCGGCGGCGTTCACCCCGCGGGGCGTGCTGAAGCTGAAAAACGCGGTCCATCGGGACGACCCTGCCCCGCTGGATGCGGGTTGCGATTGCCCGGCGTGCGCGGGGGGGTATAGCCGGTCGTACCTGCACCACTTGTTTCGCTCGGGGGAGATGCTGGGGCCGAACCTGGTGAGCCTGCACAACCTGAGGCATTTTCAGCGTCTCATGTTGGACATCCGGCGTTCGATCGCTCACAATGATTGGTCTTCGCTCGCTCGAGACTGGCCGGTGGCCGACCTTAGCTGAGCGGGCGATCGGGCGGCGTGCCCGGTTGCGTTGACGATCCACCCGCTGAGTTTGAAACGATGCACGACGTGCTTGCCACGCTGGACGGACCGCCCCTGATCCTGGCCCAGCCCGACATCGAGACCACCGAGTCGACGGCAGCGCCCGGCGACGCGGCCGAGGGTTCAGGCGATCAATCCCCGCCGCCCAGCGGGTTCAACCCGATGACGCTGATGCTGATCTTCGGCATCGTGATCCTGTTTATGTTCATGCTCGGCGGCGGCTCGAAGAAGCAGCGTAAAAAACAGCAGGCCATGCTCGACGCGATGACCAAGGGCGACAAGGTCGTCACGATCGGCGGCATCCGCGGGTCGGTCGTCGAGGTCCGCGACGCCGAAGTCGTCGTCAAGGTCGACGAGAACAACAACACCCGCATGAAGTTCAGCAAGGAGGCGATCCGCGAGGTCGTCACCGATAAGCAAGAGGCCTGAGTGTATTGACGCCGTTGCCGCGTTCCGACCGACATCGAGTGCATCATGTTCGAACTGATCCATGCCGTCATCGCGTCGCTCCTGCTCAGTGCGGGGATGGGCTTTGGCACGGGCGTTTCATCCTCGGCCGACGAAGAAACGACGGATTCAGAAAGCGGCGTCCAGGTCGGCTCGATGCCCTCGCATCTGCTGCCGCCGCGCGGTCTCATGCCGAGCGCCGACGACCGCGACGACGATCAACCCGCCTCGGCTTCGACTCAGGTCTCGTTCTGCGAGCCCGCGATAGTCGTCGCGCACATCCCCGCTTCTGCTCTGTCCCCGGTCCGGTCGGCGCTGTTTCCGACCGCTGGCCGATCGCCGTGATCCCTTAGCCCCGCTTCGCTATTCGATCACGCATCGGCGACGGTGCAGACCCTTTTCCATCCCCCGACTTCAAGAACAACAATCATGGCTATCCTCTTTCTCATCATCATCGCGGCCCTGTTCCTCGGCTCGGCCGTGCTCTACGCGATGAACCTGCATTGGTGGCGGGTCTCGCTCATCGCCGGCGTCATGCTCGGCGCGATCGCGCTACT
>JBMYUK010000205.1:0-5589 GCA_049605275.1 Phycisphaeraceae bacterium | reverse complement strand
CGCGCGGATCCCGGCGCGAGATGTAGTTCAGCAGCCCGAGCCCGCCGGGCCTGGGCGGGTCGCGCTCGATCTCGCCGGCCAGCTCGACGAGGGAGCGCTCGAGCGCGTCGCGTCGCACTACGGCATCCCGGCCGAGCGCGTCTGCGCGATCGGTGATGCGCCCAACGACGCGGGCATGCTCCGATGGGCCGGGCTCGGCTGCGCCGTCGCCAACGCGTTCGACGAGGTGCAAGACGCCGCCGACGTCGTCCTCGAACACACCAACGACCAGTGGGCCGTCGGCCGGGCGATCGAACGCTACGTGCTCGGCGACGACCCGGTGGCGCGTCAGGTCGCGTTGGCCGTGCCATCGGCCTAGCGAGCGGGGCAGCGATCGGATGAAAAAATACCGCCGTCAGCACGAAACGCACTGACGGCGGCGGAGGAGAAAATCAATGTGGGGCGAGCCGTCTCGTCTGCGACACACTATAGGAAGTTTGCAGACCAAGCGTGACGCACCCGGCCCGTTTCCCACAAAGTTATTTCACTTCGATGCGGCGCGGCTTGACCTCCTCTTTTTTCTGTAGCCGCAGGGTCAACACGCCGTCGGCCAGCGTCGCGTCCACGTTCGACGGGTCGATGCTCGTGGGCAGGCTGAACTGCCGACGCACGCGGGTGTAGCGGCGCTCGTGCAGATGCGTCGTGCCTTCGTCCCGCTGCTCGGCCTCGCGATGCGCCGAGATCGTGAGCAGCCCGTTGTCCACGCTGACATCGACCTGCTCTTTGGCGAAGCCGGGCAACTCGGCCGAGACCGTCAGGCCGTCGGTGTCTTCGTGGATATCGACCGGGTACTTCGCAGTAAGGTCTTCGTTGTCGATATGGAACCGGCTGTTGAACGCGCGGTCGACATCGCGTAAGAGGTCAAAGGGCGTGTCCCAAACTTTCTGGATGTTGTTGATCATGATGAGTCTCCTGTGAGGTGGGGTGGGAAACGTTTGAGATACTGGCGTATCTCGTCGCATCGCCGATCGCGGCGTTGCACAAGTAAATAGACGCAACGTCCGTGCCAACCGCTGGCCCTCCTTTTTGCATAAAGAGCGGCGATTTCGAGCGCAACAAGCGGATGCCGTTTGCCGTTTTGGCAGGCGGCGATCGATCACGCGTCAAGCCTGCACGCAGCCGCTAAAGTCCAACACGCTCGCCGATCCCGTTAAACTCTGTGACCCATGGCACCCTCACCCGACGACATCCGCACCCGCGCCGCGATCATCGGCTGCACCGGCTACACCGGCTATCACCTCGTCGATCTGCTCTTGCGACATCCCAAGGCCGAGCTGACCTATCTCGCCAGCCACCGCGAGACGCTGCCGGACCTGCGCGACGAGTTCCCCGCGCTGCTCGGCCGACTCGACGAGGACGTCGCGCAAACCCGGCCGATCGATTTCGACGCGATCGCCGAAGCCGCCGACGTCGCGTTCCTCGGCCTGCCGCACAAGGCCGCGATGGCCTACGCGCCCAAACTCCTCGACGCCGGCCTGCGCGTCATCGATCTCTCCGCCGATTACCGCCTCGCCGATCAAACCCTCTACGAGTCGGTCTACGACGTCGCCCACGACGACCCGGCCAACCTCGCCGAGGCGGTCTACGGCATCCCCGAACTCTTCCGCAAAGACCTGCCCGGCGCGACCCTCGTCGCCAACCCCGGCTGTTATCCGACCGCCGCCGCGCTCGCGATCGCGCCGCTCTTATCCCATTCGCTCGTCAAGACCGACCGCATCGTCATCAACGCCGCCAGTGGCATCACCGGCGCCGGCAAGTCACCCAAGCCCAATCTCCACTTCCCCGAGGCCAACCAGGGCTACCACGCCTACGGCACAATCGGCGGCCATCGACATCAGCCCGAGATCGGTCAGACCCTCTCGCGCATCGCCGGCCATCGCGTCGAGCCGCTCTTCGTCCCCCA
Source organism: Phycisphaeraceae bacterium (assembly GCA_049605275.1). Lineage (GTDB taxonomy): Bacteria > Planctomycetota > Phycisphaerae > Phycisphaerales > Phycisphaeraceae > JAHQVV01. The sequence continues at coordinate 3,647 of JBMYUK010000205.1, read as the reverse complement.
CCTCCTGCCGGTGGACCGCGGCATCCTCGAGACGATCTATCTCGAGCCGCACGATCCCGACGTGGCCGAGGACGAGTTGATCGAAGCCTTCGTCGACGCGTACAACGGCGAGCCGTTCGTGCGGCTCCGCGACACCCCGCCGAACATCAAGCACGTCGTTGGCACAAACTTCTGCGACCTCAGCGTTCGACTCGCCACCGTCGGCGAGACCAAGACCGTCGTCGTCTTCGCCGCCGAGGACAATATGATCAAAGGCGCCTCCGGCCAGGCGATCCAGAACATGAACGCCGTCTTCGAACTCGACGAAACCCTCGGCTTGATCTAAGTAAAGCCCGAACACCGGCACCCAGCACCCCGCCGAATCAACGCTCGCTCTGAAAGATACACCATGCGGAATCGAACGCTCGCGCACCTCTCGCTGATCGCATGCCTCGTCGCGGGGTTGTCCGGCAGCGCCCTCGCCGACGAAGCGGCCCAGTCCAAACCCGACGAGCCGACCGACCAAGCCCCGGCTCCGATCGAGCACGTCCCCGGCACGACCCGCGGCGTCGTCGATATCTGTCACTTCAAAAAGCCCGACGACGCCACGCAACTCGTCGGCAAAGACCGTCACATCATGGTCCCCGAGCCCGGGCCCAAGACGAATTGGTCGTTCGACAACGGCGTGCTCACCGCGTCGTCCAAGCGCGGCGGCGACTCCATGCTCACGCCCAAGCCCCACCGCGACATGCTCATGTACGTCGAGTTCAACGTCAACGACCGCGACGACACCTCCGTCGAAAACACCGGCAACTCCGGCGTCTACATCCAACAACGCTACGAACTCCAAATCCAAAATGCCTACGGCATTCCCGAAAAAGACTTCAAGCGAACCTACGGCGGCAGCCTCTACCGGATGAAAAAACCCGACGCGCTCGTCAGCAAACCCGCCGGCGAGTGGCAAAACTACATCATCGTCTTCCGCGCCCCGCGCTGGGACGGCGACAAGAAAACCGAGAACGCCCGCATCACCGTGTACCACAACGGCGTGCTGATCCACGACGACTACGAGATGAAACGCAAAACCGGTGCAGGCAAGAAAGAATCGCCCGACGACCGACCGACCCGGCTGCAGGGCCACAACAACCCCGTCCGCTTCCGAAACGTCTGGATCAAAGACCTCGAGTTAGATTGAGCCCAACGCGCGCCCGCCACACGTCAATCGATCTTCGCGTTGCTGCAGTAGTACCGGCAGAGATCGTCGTCGTGGCATAGCGCGTGGCGCGCTTTGCAGACGGCTCGCCCGTGGTAGATCAGCAGGTGTGACAACTGTGTCCAGTGCTTGCGGGGGAACCGGGCCATCAGATCGCGTTCGACTTTTTTCGGGTCGTCGTGTTTCGTCAGGCCAAATCGTTTGGCGATCCGGCCGACGTGCGTATCGACGACGACGCCGTGGTTGATGTCAAAGGCGTTGCCGAGCACGACGTTGGCGGTCTTCCGCGCGGCTCCCGGAAGCTGGGTCAACTCTTCCATCGTGCGCGGGACCTCGCCGTCGTGTTTCTCGACGAGTAGCTCGGCCATGCCCTTCAGACTCTTGGCCTTGTTGCGCCAGAAGTTGACGCGGTTGACCAGCGATTCGATCGTCGCGAGGTCGGCCTTGGCCATCAGCTGCGGCGTGGGAAGTTTGGCGAAGATGCCGGGGGTGACTTTGTTGACGAGGACATCGGTGCACTGAGCCGAGAGGATCGTGGCGACCAAGAGTTCAAAGGGGTTGGCGTGGTTGAGCGCGCAGTGCGCGTCGGGGTATTTGGCCTGCAGGCGCTTATAGATCCTCGCGGCGCGCCTGCGGTCTTTCTCGGGGGCCTTTGTGAGCTTGGACTCAGTTTTTGTCCACGTCGCGGATTTCTTCTTCGTTGACTTCTTCTTCGCCATCAAATGATCATAGCCCAATAGCCGCGATGCTACGCATCGCAGGGTAAAGCCTGACGCGTTGCAGAAAAAGCCCCGGCCCCGGCGACGCGTAGCGTCGCGGCTATTGTGTTGGGGCTTACACAGGCTGGGTCGGTTCGTCCGCAAGCCGTCGGCACCACGGCGAGACGACCAGCGCGAAGGCGCCGACGAACCACGCGCCGCCGACGACGCGCTCGGAGATCTTGTGCTGCGCATCGAACACGGCTCGACGCTCTTCGAGTACGCCGGGGTCTTGATTCGGTTCGTAGAGCGTCGGCCAGGCCTCGTTCATCGCCAGCATATTCGCCGAGCCGTAGGCCATCAGCGACGCGCACAGAATGAGCGACGCGGCGCGCAGGAATCCGAGCCGGCGGCTGCCGATTTTCGTCGCCCTGCAGTACCCGGGCAGCAGTGGGTAGGCGATCCGCGCGAGCAGGGCGACTCCCAGGAGCACGAGCGCGACCGATCCGTTGTTTTTGAAGATGTTCTGGGCGACGAAGCCGGCGACGATTTCGTTCGCGGTCTCGGCGAAGCGCGGGTCGCTGTAGGGTGCCAGGCCCGGCGTCGCGTCGATCTTTCGCGAGCTATCGAAGCCCTCGACGACGGCGAGGATCGTCCCCGCGTGGAGTCCGAGGAACAGACCCAGGCTCGCGTACCAGAGCGCGTCGAGTAGCTTGGCGAAGTGATACGTCATCGCATTATTTTAGCAGTGCCGTATGGCATAGCTCCGGGTGGGAACGCGTCGCTATGAAGCGTCGTCGTCTTTAAGTTCTTCCTGCCACCGGCGAATGAGATCGAATGCCTGAATCGGTGTGAGCGCGTTGAGGTCGGTCGTCGCGAGTTGGTCCATCACCGGATGCGGCATGTACTCGGTAAAGAGCGACATCTGCGGTTGCACCGGCGGAGTGGCTTTAGCCGCCCCGCGTGTTGTGCCCGCGTGACTTACCGCCAATTCAGCCAGCAAGCGATTCGCCCGCTGGATCACACCATCCGGCACGCCGGCGATCTTGGCGACGTGGATGCCGTAGCTGCGGTCGGCGGCACCGGGGGCGATGCGGTGCAGAAAGACGATCTCGTCTCGCCATTCGCGGACGGTGACGCTGAGGTTGGTGACGCTGGGCAGGCGCTCGGCCAGCGTCGTGATCTCGTGGTAGTGCGTGGCGAAGAGCGTGCGCGGGCCGGCTCGCTGTTCGCTGCCCGCCAGGTGCTCGGCGATCGCCCAGGCCAGCGACAGGCCGTCGAGCGTGGACGTGCCTCGGCCGATCTCGTCGAGGATGACCAGCGAGCGCTCGGTCGCGTGGTGGCAGATGTTCGCGGTCTCGGTCATCTCGACCATGAAGGTGGATTGCCCGGCGTGAAGTTCGTCGTTCGCGCCGACGCGGGTGAAGATGCGATCGGTCAGACCGACGGTCGCCGAATCCGCGGGGACGAAGCAGCCGGTGTGCGCGAGCAGCGCGATGAGCGCGGCCTGTCGGATATAAGTCGACTTACCCGCCATGTTCGGCCCGGTGATGAGGGCGAGCGACGCTACGCCTCGCGGGATTTGGGGATTGGAGGTTGGGGATTGGAACTCCGATTCGCTGCCGTCCTGACTTGCCTGAGCCCCTAACCCCCAATCCCCAACTCCCAACTCCAGATCATTGGGCACAAACTGATCCCCCAGCAGTTCGTCGAGCACCGGGTGTCGGCCGGCTTCGATCCGCAGCACCGGCTCGTCG
>JBMYUK010000204.1:3013-5607 GCA_049605275.1 Phycisphaeraceae bacterium | reverse complement strand
CCGCCGCCGAACGCACCCGACAGGCCGCCGCCCTTGGGCTTTTGGATCAGGACGACGAGCATCATGACGATACAGACGACGGCGAAGAGGATCGCCATGGTCCAGATCATGCCGCCGGGGGCTTCGCCTCGGGCGAGGGTGTGGAGGGTGTGGATCGCTTGCATCGCAGGGTCTTTCGTGGGTCGTGTCAGCGTAGGGGTGTGTGTCGTAGGGGCTCGTCTCAGGCGGGCACGGCCGAGGCCGCGGCGTCGATGATCGCTCCGAAGTCGTCGGCCTTGAGCGAGGCGCCGCCGATGAGCCCGCCGTCGATGTCGGGTTGAGTGAGCAGCTCGCCTGCGTTGCCCGGCTTCATCGAGCCGCCGTATTGGATGCGGACCGTGTCGGCGACCACTTGGCCGTATTGAAACGCCAGCGCGTCGCGGATCGCTTTGTGCGCGGCCTGTGCGTCGTCGGGGGTCGCGGTCTTGCCCGTGCCGATCGCCCAGACGGGTTCGTAAGCGATCGTGACGCGTTTCATCTGTTCTTCGCTGACCCCGGCCAGTCCGTAGCCGAGCTGGCCGAGGTTGATCGCGTCGGTCTTGTCGGCCTCGCGTTCTTCGATCTTCTCGCCGATCGCGAGGATCACGTCCATGCCCGCCTCCAGCGACGCGAGCACCTTGTCATTGACCAGCGGGTCGGTCTCGCCGATGACGTGCCGCCGCTCGCTGTGGCCGACGAGCACGCATGTCGCCCCGCAGTCCTGCAGCATCGACAGCGACACCTCGCCGGTGAACGCGCCGTTGGATTCGACGTACACGTCCTGCGCGCCCACCGCGATCGGCGCGCCTTTCTCGTGCAACACCGTCGCGACCGGCAACAGATACGGAAACGCCGGGAACACCGCCGCCTGCACCGCGTCGCCGGTCACCCGGTCCGCCAACGCGACCGCCAGATCGACCGCCTCCTGCTGGTGCAGATTCATCTTCCAGTTGCCACCGATAAACGGCCTACGTGCTGCCACAGCCATGCTCCAGTCATCGTCAAAAGGGCCACGGACGCCTCCGCCCGCGCGAATCGGAGATTATACCGGAAACCGATCGGTCAGACGCCAAGTCGCCCCGCCGTCGCTGTGCTCCGTTTTTATACTGTTTAGATGACCCGCTACCGCATCGCGATCGTTGTCCTTATCGTCGTGGCCGGTGCGATTGGCATCGCGATCAACGCCGGCTACGAGCAGCGACGCGAGCAGCAGCGTCTCGACCGCGACGTTGCCAGCGCAGCACAAAAACACGCCTTCGACGCCGTCCGTGCCCTCGTCTTGAAGGGCGCTAACCCCGACGGTGCGCACGCGCCCAACCCCGACGGCTCGATGTCGTATCCGTACCATCCACCCATCGTTCACGCCTGCGAAGCCGGGGATCTCGAAACCGTTCGCTTTCTCATCGACCACGGCGTTGATCTCTCCAAAGACGGTCTCGACGCGACACTACTCGCCCGTGCCGCCTACAACAACGACCGCCCGATGATCGAGTTGCTATTGGATCGGGGTGCCGACCCCGACAAGTCGCCGCGCGGTTCGTTCGATTACAACCTTCTCGCGCTGATCGTGGACCTCGAGTGGCGGGACACGATGTCCACGGATCAAGCCCTCGCGCTCATGACGTTGGCCGTCGATCACGGTGCCGACCCCAATCGCCACGGCATGCACGGCCGAACCCCGCTGCTCGACGCCGTCTGCAACCAGTCGCACGAACTCACCGCCTTTCTCCTCGACCAAGGCGGCAGCGTGTCTGCGGTCTGCGACGACGGCTGGAACGCGATGGATTACGCAACCTTTCGAGCCGACGCCCAACTCATGGTTATCCTCGCCCGGCACGGCGCAGCTTACAACGTTCAGGCCGCCGCCAGCCTCGGCCGACTCGACGACGTCAAGCGGTTTGTTGAGCAAGAGTCCGCGCTCGTCACCGCTTCCTACCTCGAAGGCCACTCCCTGCTCGGCATCGCGCTCAAAGAAGGCCACCAAGCCCTCGCGGAGTACCTCGTCGGCCAAGGCTCGGACCTCAACCACACCAACCTTCGAAAGAAGACGCTCCTGCACCTCGCAGCGCGCGGCAATAACGCGCCGATGGTCACCTACCTCATCGAACAAGGCCTCGACGTCAACGCCCGCGACGCCGGCAACTCGACACCGCTGCACGACACGACCTTCAGCGATCGTGCCGAGGCCGCCGCCGCGCTGATCCGCGCCGGCGCAGACGTCAACGCCCGCGCCTCGTCGCAGATCACCCCGACGATCTGGGCGTCCAGCTACGACTCGCCCCGCGTGCTCCGTCTGCTCCTCGAAGCCGGCTGCGATCCCAACGCTCACGGCACGGCCCATCGTTCCGTCCCGCTCGGCAGCGCCTGCCACTACGCCAACAACGACAGCGTGCCTGCTAGTGTCAAGGTCCTCATCGAGTTCGGAGCCGACGTCAATCGCATCGGCTCGAAGGGTCGGCCCGCGATCCACTGGGCCGTCGAGTGGTTCGGCGGCGTCCCACTGGTGACCTACCTCCTCGACCGCGGCGCGAACCCACTCATCGCTGACGACAACGGCGAGAACGCCCTGGACATCG
>JBMYUK010000204.1:0-3003 GCA_049605275.1 Phycisphaeraceae bacterium | reverse complement strand
AGGTCCTACAAGTGCTCGAGATTTGGCTGGCAGAGAACGAGTAGTAAAACGAATCGATGCTTCTCGTCCAAGCAGTGCTAGGTCCCAATCAACTCGCGCGCTCCGCGCCCTTCCAATTCCTCCACCATCCGCTTCACCAGCCTCCGTAGATCGCGGGTCTTGCAGCGTTCGTCGGCTTCGAGCGATTGCGAGCCGTCGGGCGATAAGACCTTGACCCGCAGGCGAAACCAGTGGCTGTCGGCGTTGCGCTTGGCCGGGGTCTGGTCGGGCGAGATCGGCTCGGCGAGCACGGCGATCGAGCTGTGACAATCCGCGCCCAGGCCCGCGACGACCTCGCGCTCGGCGTGGATCGCGGTGCTCGTGGCCGGGTCGTTGAGCGGCAAGAGCCTGGTCAGCGACACGTGATCGTCGCGCCGGCACTGGATGCCGAGCGCACCCTGACACGCCGCGGGCAGCATCGTCTCGATCGGCAGCGGTCGGCCGGTGTGCTGCGTTTCGCCCAGTCGTTTGAGCCCGGCGAGCGCGAGCAGCGTCGCGTCGTAGAGCGGGTGTTCGCCGAGGACTTTGTTGAGTCGCGTGCCGACGTTGCCGCGGATCGGGTGCGTGTTGAGGTCGGGGCGGAGGCGTTTGAGTTGCGCGGCACGGCGCGGGCTCGACGTGCCGACGCCGGCGCCCGGTTTGAGTTCGTCGATCGTCATCGCGCCGGCTTGTCCGATGAGCACGTCGCGCACGTCCGCGCGTTTGGGCACAGCCGCGATTTGCAGGCCGGGCGTGATCTCGTCGGCGGGCATGTCTTTCATGCTGTGCACCGCGATGTCCGCGTCCCCGCGCAGGACGATCCGCTCGACCGTCTTGGTGAAGAGCCCCTTGCCGCCGACCTCCGCGAGCGTGCGGGCCTGAACCTTGTCGCCCTCCGACTCAACCCAGATGTAGCGCACCTCGAGTTGCGGGTGAAGACGCGACAGCCCTCGGCCGACCATCTCGGCCTGGACCCGCGCCAGGGGACTGGTCCGCGACGCGATCACGATGGGTTTGCGACTCCGACGCAAAGCAATAACTCCGTAAACCACCGCATGATACAGACCCCGGCGAAACACGCGGGCGATTCAAGAAGCGCAGTACAATCGCTCGCATGACCATCGGGCTTCTTATCGCGCTGATCGTTCTCGTGCTCACCGCCATCGCGCTGCAGGTCGTCTTGCTGCGACGCGAGGCGGGCTCGGCAACCACTCACACCGACGCGACGCTCGAGCGTCTCGAAGCGGCCGTCAACCAGCTGCCCACCGCCGCGACCTTCCGCGAGGTCTCGGCTGAGGCGCGCAAAGAACAGGCCGACCGAGCCAAGGCCGACCGTGACGAACAATCCACTCAGGCCAAGTCGGCCCGCGATGAGCTCTCCAAAAAGTTCGACAGCTTCGGCCAAAAGGCCTCGGCCGACATCGACACCCTCGGCAAGTTCCAGCGCCAGCAGCTCAAAGACTTCGCCGAAAACCTCGCCAAACTCACCGAAGCAAGCGACAAGAAGGCCGACGCGCTGCGCGAAGCCGTCGAGAAAAAACTCGATCAGCTCCAGGAGTCCAACGAGCAGCGGCTCGAGAAGATGCGGCAGACGGTCGACGAGAAGCTGCACAAGACCCTCGAGACCCGGCTCGGCGAATCGTTCAAGCTCGTCAGCGAGCGATTGGAAAAGGTCCACCAAGGCCTCGGCGAGATGCAGGAACTGGCCGGCGGCGTGAGCGATCTCAAACGCGTGATGACCAACGTCAAGACACGCGGCACGTGGGGCGAGGTCCTGCTCGGCAGCCTGCTCGAACAGGTGCTCACGCCCGAGCAGTACGAGAAGAACTGCAAGGTTCGCCCCCGCGCCGACGTTCAGGTCGAGTACGCCATCAAGATGCCCGGCCCCGACGACGAGGACGGCCGAGGCCACATCTACCTCCCCATCGACGCCAAGTTCCCGCGCGAAGCGTACGAACGACTCATGCAGGCCTCGGACAACGCCGACGCCACCGCATTGGACGCCGCGCACAAGGAACTCGACGCGGCCGTGCTCGGCTTCGCCCGCGACATCCGCGAGAAGTACATCGCCCCGCCCTACACCACGGACTTCGCGATTCTGTTCGTCCCGACCGAGGGCCTGTACGCCGAGCTGGTGCGCCGGCCGAGCCTGGTCGACCGACTGCAGCGCGACTGCCGTGTCAACCTCGCGGGCCCCACGACGCTGGCGGCGCTCTTGAACTCGTTGCAGATGGGCTTTCGCACGCTGGCGATCCAGAAGCGCTCCGGCGAGGTGTGGAAACTCCTGGGCGGCGTGAAGACGGAGTTCGGCCGATTCGAAGACTGGATCGCCGCGGTCCAGAAGAAGCTGTCGAGCGCGAGCAAAGAAATGGACAAAGCCGCCGTCCGCACCCGACAAATCAACAAGAAACTCGCCAAAGTCCAAGAGCTCCCGGCAGGGGAAGAGACGCCGACGCTCGACTTAACCGATGTATCCAAGCCCGAGGTCGATGCCGCAGCGGAATAGAACGGCGCGCCCCGAGATTGTGCAGGTATGACGAAAACGATTGAACAAGAACCCGGTCCCGCGCCGCGGCGTTGGGGCAAGGGTTGGATGGTTGCGGGAGTGGTGGTGTTGTTGGTTTGGGTGGGGGCGGTGGTGGTGCGCGGGGGCGGGGAGAAGGCGGTGTTGCCGGGGTGGCAGGACGGGATGGAGGCGGGTCTGACGGCGGCGGCGGTGAACGATCGGCCGATGGTGGTGTTGTTTACGGCGGGTTGGTGTCGGCCGTGCCAGGTGTTTAAGAAGCGGGTGCTTTCGACGTTGGAGGTGCGTGATGCGCTGCGCGGGGGGTACGTGCCGGTGCAGGTGGATTTGACGGATCAGTCGTCGGCGAATCCGAACGTGTTGTTGGCGCAGGCGTACGGGGTTTCGGGCTTGCCGACGGTGATCGCGATGACGCGGGAGGGCGAGCGGATCGAGGCGTTTGTTGGCGAGCGGTCGCCGGG
>JBMYUK010000203.1:0-5623 GCA_049605275.1 Phycisphaeraceae bacterium | reverse complement strand
TGGCCCACGCCGGAACGGCGTGGGCTTCGGGGGTGATGTTGATTCGATTTGAGTTCGGTTGCTAGCTGATGGCGGTTCGGAGTTGTCGGGCGGTTGTCGCGGCGGCGGCTTGGCCGGTGATCCGATCGGGGTCGCGGGCGAGTTTGATTTCGCCGGCGACGATGGTGGCGATGGCTCTGCCCTTGACGTCCCAGCCGTGGAAGGGGCAGTTGCGGCTCTTGCCGGCGAATTGATCGACGTCGATGGTCCACGCAAGTTGGGGGTCGATGACGGTGACGTCGGCGTCTGCGCCGACGGCGAGTTCGCCCTTGGCGTTGAGTCCGCAGAGCTGTGCGTGGTTCGTGCTGGTGAGCGCGATGAGTCTTGGCCAATCGATGACGCCGGGTTCGATGAGCGCTTTGATGTAGAGTGCGAGCGCGCACTCGAGGCCGATGATGCCGTAGGGCGCGGCGGCGAATTCGCGTTCTTTTTGCTCGCGGGTGTGCGGTGCGTGGTCGGTGGCGAGCAGCGAGATCGTGCCGTCGGCGACGCCTTGCAAGAGCGCATCGATGTCGGCCTGTCGTCGCAGGGGCGGGTTCATCTTGGCGTGGGTGTCGTAGTGTTCGCAGGCGTCCTCGGTGAGGAGCAGGTGGTGGGGGCTGACCTCGCCGGTGATTCGGCCGAGGCCGGTTTCGGCGAAGGCGTCGCGCGGTGCGTCGCCGGCCTTGACGGCGTCGACGTATCGAGCGCGTGCTTCGCGGAGGAGGCCGACGCCGCCGGCGGTGGTCATGTGCTGGGCGTGCCAGCGGGCGGTGTAGCGGAGCGACTCGGCGATCATGATGTCGCGCGCGATCATGAGTTCTTCGGCGAGCGCGGGCCAGCCGGCGAGGCCGAGCTTGCTGGCGAGTGGCCCGGCGTTCATCGCGCCGCCGCCGAGTTCGGGGTCTTCGCAGTGCTGCATGAAGACCTGACCGGTCATGGCGATGTAGCGGAGGGCCTGGTGCATGACCTTGGCCGAGCCGACGGGCGTGCCGTCGTCGGAGAAGGCGACGGCCCCTGCTTTGTGCATGAGCCCGATCTCGGCGAGTTCCTTGCCTTCGCGTCGTTTCGTGGCGGCGCCGACGGGGTAGACATTGGCGAGGTCGGCTTTGGCGGCCTGTTTGTAAACGAACTCGATCATCGAATCGTCGTCGAGGGTCGGCGTCGTGTTGGGCATGCAGCAGACGCTGGTGAACCCGCCGGCGACGGCCGCTGCGCTACCGGTGGCGATGGTTTCTTTTTCTTCCTGGCCGGGCTCGCGGAAGTGGACGTGGGCGTCGATCAGGCCGGGCGCGACGATGCATCCCGAGGCGTCGAGCGTCGCGCCGTCGGGCTTGGCGACGCTGCCGATAGAGGCGACCTTGCCGTCCGCGAGGACGAGGTCGGTGACTTGGTCGATGCCGTTGGCGGGGTCGATGACGCGTCCGCCGGTGAGGGTCAGTGTTGCCATGCCGACAGGATAGCGGATGGCGGGTGCGGGTTAGCGACGGGCAATGGGTCTCGGTGCGTCGGGCGAGCGGATTGACGCGGCGAGCGGATTGACGCGGCGAACGGATTTAAGCGGCGAGTCTGGGCTCGGCGGGTTCGCCTGCGTCGGCGGTGTCGCCGGGCTCTTCGATGATGACCGAGTCGTAGGCGTCGTCGGCCTCGCCCGCTTCGGCGGCGCTGATCGCCTGGTCGCGGTCGTACACGGCTTTGAGATAGTCGTAGCGGCGCTGCTTAGACTCGACGATGAGATTGTGCCGGGAGACGTGGTGCTCGGTCCAGGCGCCGAGCACGCGCGTCACGGCCAGCACCAACCCGAAGCCGAGCAGGCCGAGGCAGGTCAACAGCAGCTTGGTCTCGATCGACATGTCCGAGCTATCGGCCTGTGGTGCGTGATCGGGATGAGCCGCGGCGGGGTTCGGGCTTATCGGCCGTGGACGGCTTTCATCGGGCGGCGGCGTGTGCCGACTCGGGGTAGAATCGTTCTGTACCGGGATCACGGAAACACCCCTTGCGCGTTTGCCAACTCTTCAAGCTGCTGGTTGTCGGGCTTCTCTTGAGCGGGTCGGGTGCGTTTGCGCAGCTGGTCAGCGTCGAGATCGATATCCAGCGCGACTTTCTGGGGCTTGGCGGGATCGTGCAGCGCGGGACGTGGACGCCGGTTCGGGTGGACCTCACCAACACTAGCGCGGAGAACGTCGAGGTCCATTGTCGGTGGCTGTTGACGGATGAGGACGGGGACACGCTCGTCTCCGAGCGCTCGAACATCACGCTCCAGCCGCAGCGGACGCAGCGTGTCTGGCTGTACGCGGTGCCGCCGATGTCGACCCGTCCCAACGAGACGTGGGTGTTTCAGGCGGTGAGCGTGACGGATGGGGAGCTGATCGATCAGGCGCAGTTGCAGCTGACCGACAGCGCGGTGGCCGAGCCGTCGGTCAATCTCGTTGGGCTTTGCGGGTTCAAGGGCTTGGGTCTGAATCCGTGGCAGCGTTGGTCGACGCATCATGAGCAGCTTCGTCTGGTGCGTGGGCTGAGCCTGGAGACGCTGCCGGACCGCTGGTACGGCTTGGACGGCTTGTCGTCGCTGGTTTGGTTTCCGATCGAGGGCGGCGAGCCGACGGACAGCCGGATGAGCGACAGCTCGCGTCGCGCGCTTCGGGAATGGGTGTACCGCGGCGGGCATTTGGTGTTGGTGTTGCCTTACGCCGGTCAGCAGTGGACGGGCGCGGACTCGAAGCTGGGGGACTTGCTCGATCCGATCGACGCGTCGTCGATTAAGCAGACGCGGGCGCGGGTGCCGCTGTCGGTTTTTGGCTTGCTTCGCAACAGCGAGCCGGTGCCGGTGATGTGGTTCGATCTGGAGGATGCGCCGGGGTATACGACGCTGGCGGAGGTGGACGTGTCGCCGACGAGCGCGGCGCTGCCAGACGGCGTGAGCGCGCCGCCCGCGGAGCTCAAGCCATTGATCGTCGGCAAGCGCATGGGCTTCGGCCAGGTCACGCTCGTGGGCATCGACCTGAGCGACCCGGGTGTGCTGCAATCGATCGACGCGTTTCGCCTGCACAGGGTGTGGACGCGCATCTTTAATTGGCGCGCGAGTAAGACCGGCGAGCTCTATCCCAACAGCGAACTCGACAACCCCAACCCGCAGATCAGCGGGCAGTATTACGAAGCGAAAAACGCTTCGAAGATCGAACTGGGCACGTGGATCGCGTCGCGCGTCGCGCGCGAGGGGCAGACGGGCCCGGCCGTCGGGTTGGCGTTCGTGCTGTTCGTGCTATACGCGATCGCCGCGGCGCTCACGTTCCCGAACCTGTTAAAGGCTCGCGGCTGGCAGCGGCACAGCTGGATGCTGTTCGTCAGCATCGTCGCGCTCTTCTCGATCGTCGCGTGGGGCGGGGCGGCGATCATGCGACCGGCCACGACGTCCGTCGCCCACTTCACCGTGCTCGACATCGACGGCAACACCAACCTCGTCCGAGCCAAATCGTGGCAGTCGCTCTTGATCCCCAGCTTCGCCGACGCCGACATCCAGGTCCCCTCCGACCCCGAGGGCTTTAACCGGATGGAGCTCGTCAACCTCCTCGCCAATCCCGGTCACGAGCTCAACCCCGACTCGCCCGGCTACCCCGACCAGCGCACCTACCGCTACGACGCCGCCCGCCCCGATCAACTCGCCGTGCCCATGCGATCGACCACCAAGTCGCTGCGCGTCGAGTACCTCGGCCAGATCACCGCGCCCCAGCCCGGCCTGCGCGAGCCGTGGGACATGCCCCAGGCATCGATCACCGTCGTCAATCGCAACGGCGTCGATATCCCCGACGGCACGATCACCCATCAATTCCCCGGCGAGCTCACCGATGTCCGCATCATCTTCTGCCCCGGCGGGGCGCAGCAACCCGCGCCACCCGGCGCGAGTCGCGCGCCCAATCGCCCCCTCGTCTACGAATATAAGGCCGCCAACAACCTCTCGATCTGGCGGCCCGGAACGCCGATGGTCCTCCCCGCCTCGCCGAACGTCTACAGCCCTTTGTGGGTTCGCCCGCGCCTTAGCACCAAGGCGCGCATCTGGCGTGACGAGGGCTTCCTCGGCCAGCAGATCGCCCAGCGCGGATTTAGCGTCGGCAACGCCAGCAACTCCAACATCGTCAAAGACCTCCCGCTGCTCTCGTTCTACAGCGCGCTCCCACCGCCGGTCTACCACGTTCAGCAGGGCAACCTCGTCGGCGGGATCGTGCAGAGCCCCTACAACGTCTACAGCCGATCGCTCGTCCGCGACCTCGACCTCAGCCACCTCATCACCGGCCGACGCCTCATCATCATCGGGCACCTCCGAGAGAGCCCGAGCCCCGTCCCGCTCACCGTCGATGGCGACGATATCCCGTCCAAGGGCTGGACCGTCGTCCGCTGGATTTACGACTTTTAGAGGCAACCTCCGTCATGGCCATGATCCAAACCATCAACCTGACCAAGCGCTACGGCGACCACATCGCGCTCAGCAACCTCAACCTCGAGATCGAACAGGGCGACGCCTTCGGCTTCATCGGCCCCAACGGCGCCGGCAAGACCACCACGATCAAGATCCTCTCCACACTCCTCAAACCCACCTGGGGCGAAGCACGCATCGACGGGCTGTCCGTCGGCCCGGTCAACGCCCGGCAGGTCCGCTCCATCATCGGCTACGTGCCCGACTTCTTCGGCTCGTACGAAGACATGGTCGTCAAGGAATACCTCGAGTTCTTCGCGTCGGCCTACGACATCAACGGCGAGCAGCGCAAGAGCGTGATGGACGACGTCCTCGCGCTCACCGACCTCTCGCACAAAGCAGAGGCCGACGTCAACTCGCTCTCGCGCGGCATGCAGCAGCGCCTCTCCGTCGCCCGCGTGCTCTTGCACGACCCCAAGGTGCTGCTCATGGACGAGCCGGCGTCGGGCCTGGACCCGCGGGCCCGGATCGAGATGCGCGAGCTCCTCAAAGAGCTGCACCGCATGGGCAAGACCATCCTCATCAGCTCGCACATCCTCCTCGAACTCGCGGACCTCTGTAACAAGGTCGGCATCATCGAGCTGGGCGAACTCAAGTTCGTCGGCACCACCGACGAGATGCTCCAACGCGCCCGCACCGGCAACGTCGTCCACGTCACCGTCGATCGCACCGACGCCGCCGCCGAGTCGCTCAGACAGATGGACGGCGTCATCGGCGTCGAGCGTGGCGGGGCGGTCCTCAAAGTCGCGCTCGACGACAACCACAGCGGCGCCGACATCGCCGGCCGACTCGTTCACGACGGCTACCGCCTCATGCGACTCGAACAGGAACAGGTCAACCTCGAAACCGCCTTCATGCGACTGACCAAGGGACTCGTCCAGTAGCGCAAGCCAACCCGCGCACTCACTTAAAGCCCCACAGGTTGCCGTACCACCGCCGCTCGACTTGGATCGGAACGCGATCGACCCGGCCGTCGATTTCGATCTGCATCGTCCCGCTGTACTGCGTCTCGCTGATGGGGATGAGGCTCACATCCACCACGCGCGCCGAGCGCAGGCCGGGGATCTGTTGCACGTCCTCGGCGATGACCGGCAGCATCTCATCGGCGAGTTCATCCGCGCTCGGCCGCATCAG
>JBMYUK010000202.1:0-5626 GCA_049605275.1 Phycisphaeraceae bacterium | reverse complement strand
ATCAAGCCAAAGACGACCAAGCCCCTCCAGCCGCCTAAGGCAGCGGCGCAAACCCAGGCCGAGTCCGATAAGGCCGCAGACAACAAAGGCAGCAGCAGCACATGAGCTACGAAGCAGACCCCCGGAAAACCTTCGCGGTGATCCTCTCACACCACCTGGATCGGCCCGAGTCAAAACGGCCGGCCTATCACTTCCGATACCTGTCGATCCGAGACCGGGGCAACTTCCACGACCTCATCCGCCGCGCTCACGCCTACGGCGAAGAGATCGCAGACGTACTGGGCAAGGTCGGGGAGGCCGGGGGCGACGACCAGGCCCGGCTTAAGGACATCGCCGAGGCGATGGACCAACTCGGCGACAAACGCGCCAGCAAAGGTCAGAAGCTCATCGACGACGCGCTCGAACTGGTCCGCGGCCTGTTCGCCGGCTGGACCCTGCCCGAGTCGCCCGCCGGCGAGCCGATCACAGGCGACTTCGCCCCCGAACGCCTCGACGAGGTCATCGACGAATCCGACCTCAACGACCTGCTCCACACCCTCCCCGACGAGTCAAGGCTCAAGGCGGTGGACCGAAAAAACTTCATTGCGCGGTCGATCAGGAATTCGGCGGATGCTGCCCAGACGGCTGCCGAGCAGCCCGAGGGCTGACCACTCGAACCGCGCAAAACCCCTACGAGCTGGAGTGTCCCGAGTGCCGCGACATCAACCCCCAGAACTGCGAGGCCTGCGGCGGCGAGGGACGCATCCTCATCCCGCACTGCCCGCTTAAAGACATGCCGGCCCAGGCCTTCGAGATGCTCGACCTGGCCGACCTCTACGACAAGGGCGTCATGCCCACCCCCGGCGGCTACCACGACCAGCCCGCCGCCGCAATGGATGCGATCCGGCTGGTCCTGCAACTCCGATCGCGCATGCGTGCCGCACTGATGTCTAAGCCCGAGGATTGATCGATGGAAAAACGAATCGACATCTTCTTCAAGGGCCACAACCAGGTCAGCCCCGCCGCGCGTGCCGCCGCGTCCGAGGCCGAGGACTATGGCCGCAAGATCGAGGCCCAGCAGCGCCGACGCATCGAGCAGTTCAAGGCCCTGGACGCCGCCCAGCGCCAATCCAACCAGCAGCAGGCCCGTCGCCGATCGCAGATCCAAGACACGCTCGGCAAGTCGCAGGTCGAAAACCTCCGCCGCGAGGTCGCCCTCGGCCGCGAGGGCGCAAAGATCGACCTCCAGCGCCTCCAGATCACCCGCCAATACGAGGCCGAACGCAAGCAGCTCGCACGCATCACCCGTGACGAGCTGGCCACCAGCAAACAAAAGATCGCCGCCGAGCGGCAGCTCGTCGCTCTCCAGGCCCAGCACAACCGACAACTCGACCGCTTGACCGCCCGCCGGCTCTTCGGCGACCCGGCCGGCGGTATCGCCACCAAAAACCGCCAGCTCGCACAACAGAACACCCTCGCCACCCGTGCCGCAGGCTCGGTCACGCGACTCGTCGGGGCGTACCTGGGTTTCTCGGCCGTCTCGATGGCCGTGCGATCCACGACCCGCGCGATCATGGAGCACGTCGATGGCGTCGTCCGCCTACAAGGCGAACTCAAAGACCTCATCGCCCTGGGCAACAACGCCGGCAACCAAGGCGCAATCCGCGAGCAGGTCCTGGGCCTGTCCTCCAGCACCGGACGAAGCACCCAGGACATCGCCGACCTGCTCTTTAACGTCCAGTCCGGCTCCGGCGGACTGACGCAATCCATCCAGGACCAGATCCTCAGTCAGACCCTCATGGCTGGGGAAGCCACCAGTGCGCAGCTGAATGACGTCGCCACCGCTTTAATCAAGAGCTACGGCATCTTCGGCCAAGAGGTCAAGGGCGTCACCGACCTGCAAAACCGCCTGTTCTTCTCCGCCGAGCGCGGCATCATCACCTACGGCGAACTCAGTAAGCTCCTGCCCCGCGTCCTGCCCGCGGCCGAGGCGTTCAATTTCTCACTGAACGAAACCCTCGCCACGCTGTCGCTGGGCACCCGTATCGGCGGCAAAAACGAAGAGACCTTCACCGCCATCCGCAACGTGTTCCTGCGGATGAACAACGCCACCAAGGAAGGCATCGAACTCACCGGCTCGCTGGCCGACCGGATGGAGCAACTCAGCCAGGTCGATCCCGAAACGCTCAAGAAGATCTTCGGCGACGAGGCCGTCACCCTCGTGCTGTCGCTGACCAAGAACGTCGAAGCCCTGCGCAAAGAGGTCGGGCTGTTCGATCAGATCCCCGACGGGCTGCTTGAAAAGAAGCTGAGTGTGAACCTCAGAGACGAGGTTGCCGCGTTCTCGCGCATGATGGAGTCCGCTCGGCAGGGGATCGAAAACGTCAAGGCCAACCCCGAAAACGCTCAAGGCGCTGCCGGCGAGTTCGCATTCCGCAAAAGACTCGCCGAGGCCAACCTCCGCCGCGAGATGGGCGTCTTCGGCAGCATCGGCTTTGGCGGGGGCATGGATTTAGCCAACCTCATGGCGTCGGCCGAGGCGGCCGGGTTCAGCAGCCGCCCCAATGAGAACGTTGCCAAAGAACTGGAACGCCAGTTCGAGGCGGCGCTAAAAATCAACAACTTCCCATTAGCTGAAGCACTAGCCCGTAAACTAAGCGAATTTGGACCGAGGGCCTTTATCGGCCCCGAACTCCGCCGCATTGAACGGGCCAAACAAGGTGTCACACTCGACGGCCGGCTCGCCTCGCTAGGCATGCTCGCCGACCCCGAAGCCTTGCGAAAACGGTTTGAGCAAGACGCCGACCCGGAAACGCTTGACCAGATCGCCAGTCGCTACAACAGCATCGGGCGACTGCATTCACGCGGCCAAGACGCCGCCGGTCTCAACAGGCTGCTCGACGACCTCGAAAAACGCTTCGCTCCGATCCTCGCCAGTGAACGCGAGCGCACGGGTCAACAGCGGGCCGAGCAAGAACGGCAAGCCGCGGCCCAGGCCCGCCGCGATCGCCTGGCCCCGCTCCTGCGCGACCAGCAGTTCAAGCTCGACATCGCCACCCAGCAGGCCGCGGGCAACACCCTCGGCGCCGCCATGCTCCGCATCGAGCAGCAGTACGCCGCCGAACTGACCAAGAACGCCAACGACCCCGAGCTGCTGACCCTCATCGAGAAACGTAAGAAGCTCGAACAAAAGCAGGCCATCGATGCCGAGCAGCAGCGGCTGCGTGATGAGGGCCTGCAACTCCAGTCCCTGCAGAACCAGGTCAAGGTCCAACGCCTCGCCTCGGGCGGCAAAAACGCCGAGGCCGAGATCGAACGCCTCCGCTTTAGCTTCTACCAGAAACGGCTGGCCAGCCCCGAAGAACACACCGCCGCGCTCATGCAGCTCGAAGCCTCGGCCATCGCAGGCGTCAAAGAAAACGAAGCCCGCCGGCTCGAAGACTTGGAGATCCAGATCAAGCGCCAGCAGCTCCTTGCCGCTGGCGATCGCCTCGGGGCCGAACTCATGATGATCGAAAAAGAGTTCGCCCGCCGCATCGAGGACGCCGCCGGACCAGGTGAAGTCGCGTTGCTCGAAAAACTGAAGTACCTCCAAATCCAAAGCGCCCAGCGCGCCCAGCGCGGCCAGGACGTGCTCAGCAACAACACCCCCGGAGCACTCGGCGTTGACCTGTTCTTCTCCGGCGCAGCCGAACGCTTCCGCATCAACGGCAACGACCCGGCCAGCATCACCGCAGCGCAGGCCAAACGAGCCGCCGACACACTCGAACGCATGGAACAAAAGAATGATCGGCACCGCCAGAAACTAGACCAGGACAGCTTCGGCCGCCTGAACATCGCAGACACCGAACAGTTCATCGACCTGGCTTAACCCCCGGAAGCCCGAACCACCCGAACCATGAGCAGCAAAGCCCCCCAAATCGTCGAAGGCAAACCCGACCCGCTGGTCGAGAACGAGCGGGGCCTATCCGGTGCGCGTCGATTCTCGATCGAGGCGGCCAGCCAACTCGACGCCCGACGCCTGCTCCGCATCAAGAAAAGCATCTTCAATAACGTGCCCTGGCAATCCGCCTACGGCGAATCATTCGACGACACCGCCGTCGCACGTGAACTGGTTTTTCGACAGCGCACCGCCGCGCCCTTCGGCGGCACGGGGATCTTCGACGCCCTGGTCCGCTACGGCCGACGCGACTCCGATGAAGCCGTGCCCTTCGGGCCCGCCATCTACCGCAAGGGCATCACCCTTGAACAGAAAAAAGCCGACCTCGACGAGGACGGCGACCCCGTCGTCTCCTCATCCAAAGAACCCTTCGACCCCGGCTTCACGCGGCCCGAACCCAACGAACTCTGGACCGTCACCTGGTGGTGGATGAACACCACCCTCGATAACTGGGCCACCGCCAGCCGGACCTACGACGGCGCACTGAACACCGTCACGTGGCAAGGCGCTCCGCCCTTTAGCGTCCTCTGCCACGGCATCACCAACACCGAAGAAGTCGTCCTTAACGAAGCCACCTCGCTGCTGGCGATCAAGTCGCAAGGCGTCTTCGAGTTCCGCCGGCTCATCGACCCGGCCGACCTCGTCGCCGACGTCAAGGACAAAGACGGCAACGCCATCAACGCGCCCTTCTCCGGCTTCGCCGAGAACACCATTGACCGAGGCTTCCGCCGCAAGGTCGGCGTCGATGCCAACGGTAAACCCATCTACGAAAACATCCAGGCGAAGAACGGCTCCAGCATGAGCCAGCCGTCCTTCCTCGACGGGGCCGGCGACATCCTCGACGACGCGGCCAACCCCGTCGCCATCGTCTTCGGCATGAACCCGCGCCGTGCCGACTTCAACGCACTGGGGATCTAATGGCCAGCCAATTCTCCAAACTCCGCGCCACGCCCGGCTTCGTCAAGTGGATGCTCGGCCTGCTCAAAGCCCTCTCCAACATCAAGGGCTCCAACGGCATCCGCGTCAATCTCCGTCCCGGTGTCGGCATCGACGTCATCCTCGACCGCTCAGCTAACCAGCCCACCGTCGCCGACGAACTGGCCCTGATCCGCCTGACCGAAGCCTCCGCCACCGACGGCTGGTACATCGCCGAGGAAGTCGCTGGAAACGACCCTACTGCCGACCCGCCCACGTGGGACCTCCGCGAGCCCGGGCGAACCTTCGGCGTCGAGTCCGACGACGAGGGCGAGGTGATGCACCCACTCCTCATCACCGGCCTGGAAACAACAGCCAGCGGCAGCGATGCCATCTACACCGCTAAACGCATCAGTCGACCCGGAACCAATGATTCATTTTGGATGGTAGTTGGTGCCGCCGGCGACAGCCTGCCGCCTCCAGGATCTCAATACATGTCGCTGTTACTAATCGGCGACCCCCCAGTGCCTGGTTGGGACTGGGTTCGTGCCCACGGCTAGGAATCTCTAATGAGTTGGACAAACCTACCTGCAGATCAGGCGACAGATTGGTCACACATCGATTTTTTAAATCAGTTTGTCGATGCTTATAACGAGCGATACCTTTCGTTGCGGCAGGTGTATTCGAGCGCGCGGCTATCGCTAATTTGGGAGGTAGACCACGGACTTTTCCCACATTTTGAAGTGGGTGATGACATCACATTTACGGAGTCATTTAATAAGACTCGACGTC
>JBMYUK010000201.1:0-5652 GCA_049605275.1 Phycisphaeraceae bacterium | reverse complement strand
TGAGGCTGCTGCTCCTGGCTTCCGCCCGGAGCTTTGGGTCAATCCCCGCGCCAGAATCTCGGGACGAGTAGGACGAGGAGTGCGTAGACTTCGAGTCTTCCGAGGCACATGAGGGCGGATTGGACCCAGAGGGTCGCGGGCTGCATCCAGCCGTAGTTTTGGGTGGCGCCGACGCGGTGCAGGCCGGGGCCGACGTTGCAGAGTGAGGCGTAGGAGGCGGAGGCGGCGGTCTGTACGTCGATGTTGTTGGGCTCTTCGATGAGGAGGGTTAGCATGGTGCCGAGTGCGGTGAGGAGGATGAGCATGGCGAAGTAGACGAGCGCGGCGAGTTTGGTTTCGTCTTCGATGATGTTCTTGCCGACCTTGACGGGCCGGACGACGTTGGGCCTGAAGGCGCGTTCGAGCGCGGCGAAGAGGACTTTGAGTAGGACCCAGAATCGGAAGACTTTGAAGCCGCCGGCGGTGGATCCGCCGCACCCGCCGACGAGCATGAGTCCCATGAGGAGTGTGACCGAGAGCATTGGCCAACTGTCGTAGTCGGCGGTGCAGAAGCCGGTGCCGGTTTGGAGGGATGCGGTTTGGAAGGAGGCGTATCGGAGCGCGGTGAAGAAGCCGGTGCCGACGTCGGTGCCCGCGGTGGTTTTGTAGCTGACGCCGACGAGGTTGATTGCGATGACGACGGAGACGAGGACTTTGAGCGCGAGGAAGACGCGGAGTTCGACGTCGTCGAGGACGGCGCGCCAGCGTCGTTGGACGAGGTGGAAGAAGACGACGAAGTTGACTCCGGCGAGGATCATGAAGACGGTGATGATCATGTCGACGGCGACGGATCGGAACCCGCCGATGCTGGCGTCGTGCGTGCTGAGTCCGCCGGTGCCCATGACGGAGAAGGCGTGGTTGACGGACTCGAACCAGGTGAGCTTGCCGGTTGCGACGAGCAGTAGGATGCAGGCGACGGTGAGTCCGAGGTAGATGAGCCAGAGGACGCGTGCGGTTTCGGTGATTCGTGGTCTGACGCCTCCTTTGTCTGCGGTGGATTCGACGGAGAACATTTTCTTGCCGGAGGTGCCGACGGTGGGCAGTACGGCGACGAAGAGGACGACGATGCCGAGTCCGCCGAGCCAGTGTGTGATGGATCGCCAGAGGAGCAGGCCTTTGGGGAGGTCGGCGATTTTGCAGTGTTCGCCGCCGAGGACGGTTGCGCCGGTGGTGGAGAGGCCGGACATGGCCTCGAAGTAGCAGGCGCTGAAGGTTCGGAAGGGGTGTTGTTCGTGCGTGTCGCCGAGCTGTGCCCAGAGGAGAAAGGGCGTGGCGGCGAGTGCGGCGCCGAGGACCCAGCTGGCGGCGACGAGGAGGAGTGCTTCGCGTCGGGCGAGCGCCCAGTCCTGGTCGTGTTTGCGGGTGAAGGCCCAGATGGTGCCGCCGAGGATCGCGCCGATGGCGGTGGCGATGCCGAGGGCTCGCGCGGCGTCGGCCTCGCCTTTGTCTGCCTGCCCGCCGAGGATGAGGACGAGTTCGTAGATCATGGTCGCGGCGAGTGCGACGCTCATGACCACGAGCAGCAGGCCGAGTTGTCTTGCGACGAAGCGGAAGTTCATGCGAGCGCTCGAGCGGGCTGAGGGCGTGAATAAAAAAAGGTGCGTTGCGCACCGCGTTACTAGAGTAGCAGGCGGTCGGGAACGGGGCGTGGTGATACGCGTCCGGTTTCGTTGTCGCGCGGTGGGTTGGACGCCGTTAACGCGTTATGGCTTTGTGGGATGCGAGTGACACGATCTGCGCCGGATCGCCCCATGAATTCTCAAGCGTCAGGCTCGCCGGGCGAGATGGCGGGTTGAGATTCGTCGCTACTGCATCAGCTTGTCGAGCATGAGGCTGGCGAGCATGAGGACGGTGAAGAAGCCGACGAGGTCGACGACGGTGGTCACGATCGGGCCCGACGCCATCGCGGGGTCGATGCCGGTCTTGCGGAGGAGGACGGGGACGGTGCCGCCGATGGTCTTGCTGACGGTGACGACAAAGGGGATCGCCCCGCCGAGGACGAGCGCGAGGTGGACGTTGTCCTGCCAGAGCAAGACGATGACGAACATGACCGCGCCGAGCACGACGCCGATCATGAGCGCGACGAGCAGCTCTTTCATCAGCACGCGGACGAAGTCGCTGCCGTCGATCAGGCCCAGCGACAGCTCGCGGATGCTCACGGCGACGGCCTGGTTGCCGCCGCTGCCGCAGATGCCCGCGACCACCGGCAGGAACGCCGCGAGGATCGGCAGCTTCTCGACCGTCTCTTCGAAGAGCGCGATCACCGTCGCCGACGCCAACAGCAGCAGCATGATGGGCAGGAGAAACGTCAGCCGACGCGCCGCGCGCGAGCCGACGGTCATCGAGCGCAGCTCTTCGCCGCCGATGATCCCGCCGAAGCGAAGGAACTGGCCGGTCTCGCGATCGCCGACCGCCTCCTGCACCGCGGCCCGCTGCACCACGCCCGACATCTTGCCGTCGTCGTCCACCACGGGCACGGCCGAGTAATCGACCCGGTCGAAAAGGTCGTGCAGATCATCGAGCGACGTCTGCACGTGGACCGTCAACGGCTCGCGCACCTGCTGCGCTTCGATCTTCGTCGAGCCGGGCACGAACACCAGCGAGCGCATCGGCACGACGCCGGTGAGTCTGTAAGCGTCGTCCACGACGTAGAGATAACGCACCTCGAACTCGATGTGCTCTTCGGCTTTCTCGTGCAGGTCGCGCGTCACCTCGCCGACGGTCTGGCCCTGGTTGTAGACGAGGTACTCGGTGATCATCAGCCCGCCGGCGACGTCGTCGTCGTAGCCCATCCGGTCGCGAGCGTCCTCCGCCTCGACCGGGTCCATCTCCTGAAGGATCGCCTCGGCGTCATCCGCGTCGAGCTCGGACAAGACATCCGCCTGCTCGTCCGAGTCCATCTCGTCGACGATCGCCGCGGCATGCGACGGCTCGAGCTCGTTAATCACGTCGGCCGCGTATTCGTCGACGAAGTGCTCGAGCAGGTCCGCGCCGAGCTCCGGCGCCGCGTGCGACAGCTGCTTAAAAAGCTCGGTCCGACGCTCGTCGCTCAGGTGCGTCAGCGTGTACGCCGTGTCCTCCGGCGGAAGCAGACGCATGAACGCCGCGATCGCCTCGGCGTCGCCCGCCTGGATCAGCGCGTCGAGCTCGCCGGTCGCATCGATGCTGTCGCTACTCACGTCGATCGCCATGCCGAAAGTCTATCCGCATGCGTCGCGCACCGCCGACCAGACTTCGCGCGACCCGAACACCATCAAGCACTCGCAAGCGGCACAGCCGCATCCCGCAAAAGAAGGGGCATTGATGTATCGGTAGCCGCCGGACCACGTCCGGGCGGACGAGCCCTCTGCGTCGTCCGCCCGAGTAAGACGGATCACGATTTGAATTTTTCTTATCGAAATAGCCGCGACGCGACGCGTGGCAGGCAAAGCACGATTCGCTGATCGCGACTTTCCTGCGATGCGTAGCATCGCGGCTATGGTCGATACCGATGCAATCACGCCATTCCAAAACGTGATCGGTATCAAACACGCGCTGGCAGAAAGAAGAAGCCTAAGCCATGCCACAAAAAACGTCAGACGCTTGAATCGATCGCCCGTCGCATGCGCTCGAGCGCGGACGCGTCGGTCTGCTCGTAGTGCAGCGGGGTCAGCGTGATGTACTTCGCGTAAAGCGAATCGACATCGGTCGCCTCGCCGCGATCGGTGAACGCCATCGCGTCCTTCGCCTGATACGTCGTTGCGCCGTCGGCATCGGTTGACTCGACGAAGCGGTCGCGCATCGGCGCGACATTCAACGGCACCGCGCGCATGCCCACCGGCTCGGCGCCCGCGTCGAGGATCGGCACGTTCACATTCACGAGCACGCCCGCGTCGATCCCCGCGCGCAGGATCGCGTCGACCGCGCGACGCGCGTGCGACGCGGCGCGGACGTAGTGGTCCTGCGTCTTGTCGCCGAGGTGCAGGCTCAGCGCGATCGCGGGCACGCCCTGAAACGCCGCCTCGCGGGCCGCGCCGACCGTGCCGGAGTAGTGGACGTTGATGCCGACGTTCGCGCCGTGGTTGATGCCGCTGATGACCAGGTCCACCGGGCCGACGAGCTCGGCGAGCGCGAGCTTGACGCAGTCCGCGGGTCGGCCATCGACGGCGAAACCCTCGAACCGCTCGCAGGTGTATCGGCGGACGGCCATCGGCCGATGCAGCGTGATCGCGTGGCTGGTCGCCGACTGCACGCGGGCCGGGGCGACGACGCGCACCTCGCCGAGGTCGGCGATGGCGTCGTAGGTCGCGTGCAGCCCGGCGGCGTCGATGCCGTCGTCATTGGTGAGGAGGATCTTCATCGTTGGCGTGACAGTGTAGCGGGAGCCCGGCAACAAAAAACCGACCCCGTCGACGAGGTCGGTTCGATGGTGAGCGGTTGACGATCGCGGTTAGTCGCCGTCTTTCTTGTCCGTGTCGGTCTCGGCTCCCGCTTCGGGTTCGCCTTCGGATTCGGCTTCGGGAGCCGGGGCATCTTCGGCCGCGTCTTCTGACACGGCCGGGGAAGCGGCCTCCGCCGAGGCTGCATCTTCGAGGCTGGCTTCGGCTTCGGCTTCGGGCTCGGCGACGGCGGTCGCGGAGTCGGTTGCCGCGGAACCCTTCGCGAGCTTGGCGGCGAACGCCATGCGCTTGTTGGACTTGGCGCGGCGGGTGCGGTCGCCGGTGACTTGCGGGGCGTCGTCGTCTTCGTCGCCGACAAGTTGGATGACGCAGAGGTCCGTGCCGTCGCCGAGGCGATTGGTGCCGAGTCGGATGATGCGGGTGTAGCCGCCGTTGCGGTCTTCGTAGCGCGGGCCGATGACGTCGAAGAGGTGCTTGATGATCTTCGGCGCCTTCTTGAGTTCGCCGAAGCGGTTGCGCTCGATGCCCTCGCCCTCTTCGTCGACCATCATGTTCTTGTCCCCGCCCAGCGCGCTGATCGCGCGTCGGCGGTTGTGGAGGTCGCCCTTCTTGGCCATGGTGATGAGGCGTTCGACGAAGGGTCGAAGGGCCTTGGCCTTGGGCAGCGTCGTGGTGATCTGCCCGTGGGTGAAGAGCGCGACGGCCATGTTGCGGAACATGGCTTTGCGGTGATTGGTTTTGCGACCGAGCTTTCGGCCGTACACGCGGTGTCTCATCGGGTGCTCCTTTTTGGGTCGGGCTGAGCGGGGTGAGACCTCCCGTCAGCGATCCACTCCCGACTGCGCGAGCAGTGCGACGGCTTCGCGGCCGACGCATTCGGGGCAAGGGGCCTAACGCAGGCCCGGGGCTTGAATGGCCCTAAAAACGTCGCGGCGACCTTCATCGACGCGACGCGTTGCTTCAAACCTTCAGCCTCACTCGGCGGCCGCTTCCTCTTCCATCTCCAGCTCGGCCTCGGCCTCTTCGGGGATTTCCATGCCCAGCTCCAGACCCATGTCCGTCAGCTTCCGCTTCACCTCCCGAAGCGACGTGCGCCCGAAGCTGCGGACCTTAAGAAGTTCGGACTCGGTCATCGACACGAGTTCCAAAACCGTCAACACCTTCGACGACTCCAGGCAGTTGCCCGCGCGGACCGACAGGTCGAGATCGGCGATGGGCATCTGCAGCTTGCGGA
>JBMYUK010000200.1:0-5655 GCA_049605275.1 Phycisphaeraceae bacterium | reverse complement strand
CTCGATGCCGATGCGGTAGTCCTGATGCCCCCAGTTGATCGGCGGGGACCACGGCCCGCCCGGCCGATACGCGCACTCGGGCAGCCACATGCCCGTCGGCTTGAAGCCGAGGATGCGCTCGCTCGATGCGACGCCCGCGCGCACCTGCGCCCGGATCGAGGCGTCTTCGAAGAGCAGCGGCATGTAGCCGTGCGTCGCGTTGGAGGTAATGATCTCGACAAAGCCCTTGCCGCCTTCTTGCTGCGTCGATCGCTCGGCGAAGGCCTTGGGTATATCGCGGTCGATGTCGCGGAACTGCGCGAGCAGCCCGGTGTAAAACGTCTCCCATCGCTCCGCCAGATAGAGCAGGTGCCCGTTGTCCATCGCCTTGAACTCGGCCTGATCTTGACGAGCCTTCTCCGCCCGGTCGTTGAGGTAGTGCTCAAAACCTTTCTTAAAGTGCTCGTGCGACAACTGCTCGAGCAGCACCGGCGTGAGCCCCATGGTCATCTTGGGGTTGCCGTTGAGAAAGTTGCACTCGTCGAGCATCGCGAGGATGGGCAGATACGTCTCCGCCGCGGCCTCGTAGAGCCAGTCCTCGCCGTGCGGCCAGGTGCCGTGACGGAGGACGTAGGGGAGGTGGCCGTGGAGGACCAGACAGAAGCTGCCGATGGATTCGCTCATGGGGCTAGTTTAGCAGGCGTGTCCGATGTGACGCGGAGCAACGGCTCGACACCGCTCGAACGGAACGCTTCGCGTCTCCCGCTAAACTGATTCGACGCATCCGGTTCGCCCTGCCGATAGTGTTGTCATGCGTGAACTCGACCCCACTTCCGCTGCCGGACTCTGGCCCGACTCGACCAAGCCGTTGGAACTGGCGTGCAAGCGCCTGCACTTCGTCGGCATCGGCGGGTGCGGGATGTCCGGGCTCGCGCGGATGGCGGCGAAACAGGGGGCGAACTGCAGCGGTACGGATATGAACCAATCGCAGACGGTCGCTACCTTGCGTGAGGCGGGGATCGATGTTTCACTGGACCAGAGCGGGGCAGCCCTTCCGGGGGCCGAAGAGCTCGACATGTTGGTCATCAGCGCCGCGATCAAGCCGACGCACCCCGAGGTCGTCGAGGCGACCCGCCGGGGCGCACAGGTCGTGAAGTATGCCCAACTGCTCGGCCGGCTGATGGTCGGTCGCGTCGGCGTCGCGATCGCGGGCACGCACGGCAAGTCCACCACGACCTCGATCCTCAGCCACATCCTCATCCAGACCGGGCTCGACCCGTCGTTCATCGTCGGTGCCCACTGCGAACAGATCGGCGGCGGCGTCCGCGTCAGTGAGAAGCGCGGGCCGGACGAAGTCCTCGTCGCCGAGGCGTGCGAATACGACCGCAGCTTCCACAACTTTTACCCGACCCACGCGACGATTCTGAACGTCGAGGCCGATCACTTGGACCTCTACTGCTCGATTGACGAGATCGTTGAAGCATTCAAGGTCTTCGCCAAGCGTGTGCCCCCGGAAGGATCGATCCTGATTCAGCATGAGTCGCCGCACCGGTTAGAGATCTGCTCGGGGATCAATGCGGATGTCGAGACCGTCGGCTTCATGCCCCAGGCCGACTGGCGCGTCGGTGTCCGGATGGGCAACGTCCGCCTGCACTATAAGGACAAGCCCGTCTGCGAGTGGGCCAACCCGATGCCCGGGGATCATTTCGCCTACAACGCCGCCGTCGCCGCCATCACCGCGCGACGCCTCGGTGCCCCGTGGGACGGCATCGGCAAGGCCATCGCCGGCTTCGCGGGCCTCGATCGACGCATGCAGACGCTCGGGCAACGATCCATTCCGGGCGGGTCCGTCACCGTCATCGACGACTACGGCCACCACCCTACCGAGATCGACACCACCCTCCGCGCACTCGCCCAACACCACGACCCCAAGCGACTCATCTGCGTCTTTCAGCCGCACCAGCACTCGCGCACCCGCCACCTCATGGAGCAGTTCGCCACCAGTTTCAGCGAGGCGGATATCGTCATCGTCCCGGAGATCTATTTCGTTCGCGACTCCGAGCAGGAGCGGCAGGCCGTCACCTCCGGCCACCTCGTCGACCGCCTGCGCAAGCAAGGCGTCACCGCGATGCACCTGCACCCCTTCGAAGCCATCGTCGAACAACTCGAACTCATCACCCAGCCCGGCGACCTGGTCGTCACCATGGGCGCGGGCGACGTCTGGAAGATCGGTAAGGCCTATTTAGGCGAAGCGATATAGAAGGTTGCCTTGCGGTGTAGCGGGCGACGCGAAGCGTCCCGTGCGAACAGTCGCTACCGCGCCGCGGCGCGCACCGGGTGGTCGTGCAGCGCGATGCCGCACTCCGGGCAGTGCTCGCTGCCGTGTTCGTGGCTCGCGCGCAGGTCGTAGAAGCAGTTCGCGCAGTGCCCGGCCATGATAAGCCTGCGCTGCTTCACGCCGTGCAGATACCAGCGCACCGCGGCGACCACCATCGCGACCACCAACGCGTCCGCCACCACCGCCAACCAGAAGGGCAGGAACAGGTGCCCGAGGATCAGCGTCGCCAGCATCGGCCAAACGCTAAACACCGTGAAGAACACCCGGACGACCCGGCGCTGCTCCTGCGGGGTCCACTTCTGCTGAAACCGGCTGCGCGGCAGCGTCGAGATCGTCACGCCCATCGCGATCTCGAACGTAATGACCCCGAGAAACAGCACGCCCAGCGGCGCGAGGGTGATGAGCAGGCCGGGGTCGGTGAGGATGGCGAGGGTCAAAGCGTCGGTTGTCACAGCGATATCGTAGCGCCCGCGATCGCGCTTCGCCGACGCGTTTGGCCCGCCGAGTATTCAAGCGCTTCGCGCTCGCGGGCCTCCGAAACCAACGAACGATTCAAGCCTCCGGCTCGCCGAGGTCGACCTTGGACCAGTCGATCTGATCGCGGGAATGCACGTAATCGTCCAGCAGCGCTTTGGCCTTCTCCAGGTCGCTCTTGTGAACCAGCACCTTGACCCGGCCCGGGGCCTCGGCCCGAAACCCGGCCGTGAGGATGCCGGCGGGCTCGGCCTGAATCCCCTCGCGCTTCAGTTCGTCGGCGATCATCGTCGCTTCGACCTCGCTCGGGAAAAACGCCAGGGTCACCACGCTGTCATCGGATTCTTGCATCAACGCATTGTCGCACCACCGCGCACGAAAAACAACACGCAAGCCGGCGGGTAGCGCCTCGACGCCTTGGTTTCTACGCCGGTTCGTCGAGGCGGTACTGACGGATCTTCTTGTAAAGCGTCGTGCGATTGATCTCGAGGTCCCTGGCCGTCTGACCGCGGTTCCACTCGTTGGCTTCGAGGGCCTGCAGCAGAATCCGTCGCTCGGGGGCTTTCATCGCTTCGCTCAGCGCGACGGGTTGCCAGACGTCTTGCCCATCGTCCGTTGGATTCGCATCGCCGGTGTCGTGTACCGCTTCGCGACGCGGGTCGGGGATGTCCTGTTGCGCGGTGTCGCGCTCGATCAGCAGCAGGTGCCGCTGCATCGCGCGCTGCACCGCGTCGCGCAGCTCGGCCTCGGCGATCGGCTTCAACAAATAATCGGCCGCGCCAAGACGCATCGCTTCGACCGCGGCCTCGACCTTCCGAAACCCGCTGAGCATGATCGGAACGAGCGTCGGGCGATCCCGGTGCAGCCGACGCGCGAGGTGAATGCCGCCCGTCGGGCCGACGGCGTCCTGATCGATCAGCGCGACGCCGAACGCCGCGGCGTCGCGATCCGCGCGGCCGTGTTCCATTGCTTCGATCGCCTCGCTGCCCGTCGGCACGTGCAGCGCGTCGTAGCCTTCGCCTTCGAGCGTGTCGCGTAGCGATCGTCCGACGATGGCGTCGCGGTCGACAATCAGGATGCGGGGGGTCGGGTTCATCGCCGCCTCTTCGAAGTGTGGCCGAGCGGGGTGCCGGGCGTAGGGGCGCGACCGATCAAGCGGCGTGCGCTGCGGGCTCGTGCGATGCCTCGTCGACATCGAGCGCACCGGGCGGCGGCGTCTCTTCAATCCGATCCAGCCAGTTGGTGTCCGACCAGATCGCGTCGGTCAAGGCGGCGGTCGGGCTGCTCAAACGCGCCGATCCGATCGCCTCCGATTGCACTTTCCGCAGGCAGCGGTCGGCCAACTCCGTCACCAGCGATCGATCGCATCCGTCGTCGGCCACGAGGATCTCGATCACGAACCGACGCGGATCGCGCTCGACGCACAGCACCGCCGCGACCATCTCGCCCTCGGCATGCACGCCCAGGCTCAGGTGATGATGCAGCGTCGTCGGCTCGATCGAACACCCCAGCGCCGCGGCGAAGCCCAGCACATCGGCACGTTCGCCCTTGCGGATTTCACGAAATCGATAGTCCATCTCTCCCGCCGACGCGGTCGGCCCTCCGAGAAAACTATCGGTCCTATCCGAGGCCGACTTTGCAGACCGACGCCAATAAAAACCGCCCTGTTGAGCCCAAGCCCAACCAAGCTCAACCCACGCGCAGGCCCAACGCCGTCGCGTCTCGGTCCGAGAGCATCCCTCCGTCGGAGCGCTCGGCCACCGTGCCGTCCCGCTTCCACGATCGCTCGCAGGCGGGTTGATCGCGAAGGTCGGCCACCACGATCGCATCGCCGCCGAAGCCGAACCGACTTACGCCGCAGAGGTCGGCCAGGTCGGTTGTGTCAAAGCCCGCGACATCAACTCCTTCAGGTGCCGGCGCGGTCACGCCGAGGTCCAGCGGGTTGTCGACGCTAAGGGTGTTGCGCTCGGTCTCGAGGGTCTTCATCACCGCGTCGCGCAGGGTCATCACGGCCGACCAATCGGCGCTGACCGGGATCGCCGAGCAGCTTTCGAGCGAGGGGAAGGCTTCGGTATGCACGCATAGGTCGGACTTGTTATCGACGCCGAGCAGCGCCCGCCAGGCCTCGTCGGCGGTATGCGGGCAGATCGGCGCGAGCAGGCGGATCAATCCAGACGCGATGCGGTAGATCGTGGACTGGGTGCGCTTGCGGCGGGCGCTGTCGGGGGCGTCGCAGTACAGCCGGTCCTTGACGGCGAAGAGATACACCGCGCTGAGCGTGTCGTTGCAGAAGTTAAAGAGCTTGCGCGACAGCGTTCGGTAGTGGAAGCCCGCGTAGGCGTCTTTGATCTGTTTGGCGAGCTTGACGTATTCGCCCATCGCCCAGGCGTCAATGCTCGTCGCGTCGGCGTCGGTGAAGTCGTGAGCATGCTGCTGCGGATCAAAGCCTTCGAGGTTACTCAGAATAAACCGCAGCGTGTTGCGAACCTTGCGGTACTCCTCGCCGGCTAGCTTGAAAAACTCGAGATCGACCTTGATGTCGTTGTCCGTGTTGAGCGAGCAGACCCACCAGCGCGCGACGTCGGCTCCGAAGGTTTTCATCAGCTCGTCCACTTTGAGCGCGTTGCCGTCGGACTTACTCATCTTCTTGCCGTGCTTATCGACCATGAAGCCGTGGGTCAGCACGGTCTTGAAAGGCGAGACGCCGTGCAGCGCGACGCTGGGCAAGAGCGAGTGCTGGAACCAGCCGCGGTGCTGGTCCGAGCCTTCGAGGTAGAGCTCCATCGGATAGCCGATGTCGCGCTCGCGCATGACGGCGTTCCAGCTCGAGCCCGATTCGAACCAGACGTCGAAGATGTCGGTGG
>JBMYUK010000199.1:0-5669 GCA_049605275.1 Phycisphaeraceae bacterium | reverse complement strand
ACCAGTCGAAACCCGGCGGATTTCTACGTCGGCAGGGGCATCAAGCAGCGCGGCTGGCGAAACTTGATCGAGCATCTTTTTGCGCCACAGATCGCGTGGGGCGTCCGCCGAGTGATGCTGCACAACCCATTCGGAACAGCGTCCCTTGCTGGGCCGATGCCGTTCGACCAATATCTTGAAGCGAAAGCCGCGGGAATCGGCTGGCTCGTCGATGACTTCGTGAGCGAGTGGCGGCGCGTGGTAAACGGCGGTTACTCGGACGGCGAACCGGTCGAAGTCATCGGATACATCGGTTCGATCACGACCGACCCGAGCATGAAGCGGCTCGTGGACTCGGGCAATCTCGACGCCTGGCGCGAACGAGCCGAGCAGAGCATCGCCCCGCTGATCGAGGCGGGCATGAGCATCGGCTTCGACGCGGGTTCGAGGATCGACGCCGATCACCCGGCGTATGAATTGCTGCTCGATCTGCGTCAACGAAATGTGATCGTTTACATCGAAACGTACCCCACCCTCGAACGACCGCACCTTTTCAAGTTCCCCGTCATCGCGATGGAGCGGTTCAACTCCGTCGTGCAACGGCATCAATACAAATTCCCGCGTAAACATGAACTCGATCACCGCATTGCCCGATTGATCAACGGCCACGCGCGGATCGAGGGAAACCCAGACTGGCGGCTCGACATCGCGTTGCGGGCTCTGAGCGAAGGCGATCATATCGCGACCGACTTCAACTCGATCATCGATCGCGGCTACACGCTCCAGCAACTGATCGAGCGCGCCGAGATGATCCGGCTAGGAGCGTACGACTGAGGCCGAACGCGTTCGGCACCCACCCGAGCGATCACTTGTGAAAAGCACCTCTGTCAGTCGCAGATGCGCTCGGCGAGGCTCGATCAATATGGTCAGCGTGAAAAACGATATAAAAGGCAATAATTCGATCACGTAGCGAGGCAGGTATGGATTGGAAAAGTCATCGTGTGTGTGTCACCGGCGGGGCCGGGTTCCTCGGGCAAGCGGTCTGTGCGCGGCTGCGGGAGCGCGGCGTCGCGGACGATCGGCTCTTTATCCCGCGGCGAAAGGATTACGACCTGACGCTCGAGAAAGACGTCGTGCGGATGTACGACGACGCGAAGCCGGACGTGGTGATTCACCTCGCGGCGGAGGTCGGCGGGATCGGGGCCAACCGCGATCACCCCGGGCGGTTTTGCTTCGCGAACCTGGCGATGGGCATGCACCTCATCGAGCACGGTCGGCAGCGCGGCATCGAAAAGTTCGTGCAGACCGGCACCGTCTGCGCCTACCCTAAATTCGCCGAGGTGCCCTTCCGCGAAGAGACGCTGTGGGACGGATACCCCGAGGAAACCAACGCGCCGTACGGCGTGGCGAAGAAGTCGCTGTTTGTGTTGCTGGACGGCTACGAGCGGGAGTACGGTCTGAAGTCGGCGGTGGTCGTGCCGGTGAATCTCTACGGGCCGGAAGACAACTTCGACCTGCACACGAGCCACGTGATCCCGGCGCTCATCCGCAAATGCATCGAAGCGCGCGACAGCGGCGCGCGCCACATCGATTGCTGGGGCACGGGCAGCGCTTCGCGCGAGTTTCTGTACGTCGATGACGCGGCCGACGGCATCCTCGCCGCGACCGAAACGATCGACACGCCCGTTCCGATCAACCTGGGCACGGGCAACGAGATCACGATCAAGGACCTGGTCGAGTTGATCGCTCGGCTTTGTAAGTTCGAAGGCGAACTGCGGTGGGACCCGACCAAGCCGGACGGCCAGCCGCGGCGGTGCCTTGATACGAGCCGGGCGAAAGAGATGATGGGGTGGCAGGCGAGGGTCGGCTTCGAGGAAGGGCTTCGGCGGACGATCGAGTGGTTCGAGGCGAATCGCGACGCGGTTCGCGAGGTCGTCTACGGCTGAACCCTGGTGCTAACGCCGGGGGTCGGAGTCCGATGCGGATCACGTTCATCAATCAGTTTTATAAGCCCGACGTCTCGCCGACGGCGCAGCTCACCGCGGACGTGGCCGAGCAATTCACCGCGCAGGGTCACGACGTGACCGTCATCGCGTCGCGCGGCGGGTACGTGAAAGAATCGACCGATGGCGAATCCGTGCAGGAAGGTCGCCTGCGCGTCTGCCGGATCTGGACGCCGAAGCTCGGCAAGGGCTCGACGATCAAGCGCTGCATCGATTACCTCGTGTTCTACGTGCTCACGTTCGCGCGGATGATGACGCTGGGTCGGCAGGACGTCGTGATCACGCTGACGACGCCGCCTTACATCGCGTGGGCGGGCGCTGCGCACAAGCTGTTGCACCGGCGGTGCCGGCTGATGCTGTGGAACATGGACTGCTACCCCGAGGTCGCCGAGCGGGCCGGGGCGATGAAGGCGGGCGGCGCGCTCGCGCGGGTCATGGTCTGGCTGAACCGTCGGCTGTTTAACCGGCTCGATCATTTGATCTGCCTGGACCAGGCGATGGCGGACCTCTTGCAACGCTATCACGCGAAGCGCGACGCCGCGGGCCGACCGCTGCCCGTGACGGTGATCCCCAACTGGGAGCGGCTGGACAAATACCCGAAAGACGCCGAGCCCGTGCGATGGTCCGGCGTCGATGAACTCGATCTGTCGGACCGTTTCGTCGTGCTATATATGGGGAACATGGGCTTCGGCCACGGGTTTACGACCGTGCTCGACGCGGCCGAGGCACTAAAGGACGAGCCGATCACGTTCCTCTTCATCGGCGGGGGCAAGCGCCAGGCCGAGGTCAAAGAAGAGGCCGCGTCGCGCGGGCTCGAACACGTCGTCACCCGGCCGTACCTGCCCTGGGAAGAGGTGCCGCGAGCGATGGCGGCCGGCTCTTGCGCCCTCATCACGCTGCGCGACGACATGCTCGGCGTCATGAGCCCGAGCAAGGTCCACGCGAACCTCGCCGCCGGCCTACCGATCCTCTACGTCGGCCCGGAAGGCTCGAACGTCGACGAAGCGGTGACCCGATTCGACTGCGGCCTGAGCGCACGCCACGGCGACCCCGACGCGCTCGTCGCCTTCATCCGAAAGCTGCAGGCCGAGCCCGACGCCCACCGCGCGTTGCGCGATCAAGCCCGCGCCGCGTTCGACAACGCCTACAACGACCGGGTCGCGCTGCCGGCCTTCGACAAGCTGATTCAATCAGCCTAGCACGCATCCCGGAAAACCATGAGGCGTTAATCACTCGCCAGCCGCCGAGCCACGCCCGGGCGGACAAATCCGCTTCGTCGTCCGCTCGCGTATCAACCGGCGCGCCGGCTACAAATACAGATCCCACATTGAGTTTTCTAGTGGAAACAGGCGCGACGCTACGCGTCGCAGGCAGAGCATGACACGCTGGTGGTGATTTCCCTGCGATGCGTAGCATCGCGGCTACGCTTCGATACCCAGTCAATGGCGAAGTTTCGTCAAGTGATCGGTATCATCGATCGACGCACGACATCGAAACGAAACGTGTGTACTGAGAGACGAAGCGAACCGGTTACGCTCGTCGGCGACGCGCGAGCAGCAGGCCCAGACCCGCGAGCAGCGTCATCGATCCGGGCTCGGGCACGATCTCGAAGACGACCGACTGAAGCTCGGCCGCCAACTCGGGCGTGAGCTGCGACGATTCGAACTCGCCCTCGGGCACGGGCAAGACGCCGCCGGGGTTGTTGCCGAACATGGCGGCGTAGACCGCGTTGGCCGCGACCCATCGGCCGGTCGAGGAGAGGTGGACGTTGTCGCGGTAGAAGTCGCCGGCTTCGTCGAAGCCGGGCAGCACGAGTTCGCCGCTCTTGAGCCGCTGATCGATTTCGTAAAACACCTCGCCGACCGGGATCAGTTCGACCTGCGCGTCGGGGCGGGCGGTCTTCACCCGCGCGAGCAGGTGATCGAAGTAGTCGCGGGTGGTCGCGGTGATGGTGTCGTCGGCATCGTCCGTCGAGACAACGTAGTTGTTGGTGTAATCCCAGACGGGCACGAAGCGATCGCCTAAGCGTGGCCAGGCTTGATAGATGAAAAAGCGGGTGTCGGCGTAGCTGTTCGCTCCGCCGATGGCCGCGTCGATCATCTCGGCGATAATGGTCTGATCGGAGAGCAGCGTCGAGGTCGCGGTCGGGTGCGGCTGCATGACGATCGCGTCGAAGTTGTGGCCCGGCAGCGCGTCGCGCCACAGCCCGAAATCCTCGACCACCGGGATCGTCGTGACGTCGTCGGCCGCGATCATGTCCAACGAACTCGCGCTGCGAACGTGATAGCCGACCTCGTGCGTCCGGCCCTGCGTACCGGACATCGCGGCTAGGCCCTCGGGCTGCGAGTCCCACGTCAGCGAGTTGCCGATGTGATAGCTCTTGTAATCGTCCGCAGCCGCCGGCCCAACGAATGCCAGCAGCGACAAGGCGAGCCATGATCGATACCGGAGTCGATTGAACACGTCTTTTCCTCGCGTGAGTCAAATGGGATCCCGAGCGGCGAAGCCCGGCTTACTAACCGAAAACTGATTAACAGATTCAAATTAACGATAATTCACTAGTTATTTAGAGTATATCTACTGCGCCCTCGTAAACAAGAGCGAACTTTGTACAAATCGCGTGAGCGATCGGGCGGCCGCTCACGGGCGACGGCCGGGCCGGATCGCCGATGACCCATAGGTCCCCGAATCGACACGCGAATCCAGCCCCATGCCGCCCACGCACCTGCTCACGTTTGATATCGAGGAGTGGTTTCACCTCGTCGGGGTCGCGTCGATGGCCGATGCGAGCCGGTGGGACGCGCTCGAGCCGACCGTCGAGCCGCTCACCGATCGGCTGCTCGCGCTGCTCGACGACCACGGGGTCAAGGCCACTTTCTTCACGCTCGGCTGGGTCGCGGAGCGTTACCCCCAACTCGTCCGACGCATCGCCGAGGCAGGGCACGAACTCGCCTCACACTCCTACTGGCACCGCGAGGTCTACCGCCAGTCGCCCGAGGCCTTCCGCGATGACCTCGAGCGGTCGATCCGCGCGATCGGCGAGGCCAGCGGCGCGACCGTCCGCGGCTTTCGCGCCCCCTCGTTTTCGCTCACGCCCGGCTGCGAGTGGGCGTGGGACGTCATGCTCGACCTCGGCCTGACCTACGACGCCAGCGTCTTCCCCATCGCCCGAGCCAACGGCGGATACCCGCTACCCGAAGAAAGGTGTGAGACACCTTTTTCTAAGCAGACACCTTTTTCTGCGATGCAGACGCCCTCGGGCCGATCGATCCAACTCTTGCCCATGAGCGTGATGCGCCTGCCCGTCGTCGGCAAGCGGATCGCGTTCTCCGGCGGCGGGTACTTCCGCGTCTTGCCGTGGGGCCTGGTCAAACGCGGCTTTGC
Source organism: Phycisphaeraceae bacterium (assembly GCA_049605275.1). Lineage (GTDB taxonomy): Bacteria > Planctomycetota > Phycisphaerae > Phycisphaerales > Phycisphaeraceae > JAHQVV01. The sequence continues at coordinate 303 of JBMYUK010000199.1, read as the reverse complement.
GCAGCACGACGCCGCGGGACGATCGGCCGTGCTCTACCTGCACCCCTGGGACTTCGCGCCCGGCGGGCCGTCGCTGCCCATGCGAGCCTTCCAACGCTTCAAGTGCTACCACCACCGCGACCAGACCGAGCCGCGACTCCGCGAACTGCTCGGCCGCTACGTCTTCGGCCCGGTCATCGAGCAGCTCGAACAAGCCGACTGACCCGCCGATCGTCCCGCCACGCTCACTTCCGCTGCCCGCCGAGGTGCTCGTCCTCGCCCAACAACACCGGGTCGTCCGGATTCGTCCCCGCGTGGTTCTCG
>JBMYUK010000198.1:0-5724 GCA_049605275.1 Phycisphaeraceae bacterium | reverse complement strand
CGTCCACGCCGTAGTCCTTGCAGAGCGTGAGGTACACGTCCGTCCGCTTCTCGAGCATGAACTTCAGCCGATCGAAGAACGCGTCGTGGCTCTTCACTTCGACCTGGCCCAGGCGGGTGTCGAACATGTAGTCCGATGCCTCGAGCTTCTGCGCGACCTCGCGCGGCCAGCATGTCTTCGGGTCGATCCCGCTGCCCGCGCCGCGTCCGCCGCCCGCGCCGCCGACGATGAAGCCGTCGACCTCGGGGACCGGTGAGGTGGTGGGCACGTTCATGAAGCCGATCTTCTTGCCCGCGCGATTGAGTCTCGACCATAGCGGGTCGAGGTCGGGATTGTCATAGTCCTTGCCGTTGAAAGACTCGATGAAGGTTCGCGTGCCGTCGCATTTCGGCTTCATGTAGAAGCCGTGCATCGTCGTGCCGGGCGCGCCGGTGAGCGTCTCGGCCCATCCGCGGGTCCAGAGGTCTTCGGTAAGCGTGACCGATCGACCGCTATCCAGGAGCGAGCGGAGCCGGGGCATGTCCATCGCGTTGATGATCTGGCGATCGCCGCCGTCGAGCCCGATGATGAGCATTTGCATGGCTGGTCTCCGTGTCGTTGGCACGCGCGGCGGTGCAGGCCGTCCCAAGAATCAGCCGATGAAGCCTGACGTGCATCGACCGGTTGGGGTACTCTCGGCAGAATGCGGCGAAGCCATGAGTCGCGCCCGCCGCCCTCGCCCGTGTCGACGCAGTATGGGCGATCCGACCCCCCCCCGCAAGCGCCTCGACGAAGCCGAATCGACCGCGAAGCGGCCCGCATGACAAGCGAACGACCATGACCCCACGGACCTCTCCGCGATGAGCCTCGGCCGACAAATCCGATCGGGGGTGATCTGGTCGTCGCTCGGCAACGTCGGCGGGCAAGCCATCTTCGCGCTCGTCTTCTTCGTCCTCGCGCGCCTCCTGGACCCCAAAGACTTCGGCCTCATCGCCTACGCCGCCGTCTTCGCCAGCTTCTTCGCCGTCTTCCTCAAGCTCGGCTACAAAGACGCGCTCGTCCAAATCGAAGACCTCCAGCCCGGCCACCTCGCCACCGTCTTCTGGGCCAGCGCCGCCATCGGCGTCGCCCTCGCCGGACTCTGCGCACTCGCCGCCGTCCCCATCGCCTACGTCACCGGCGAGCCGAGACTCATCCCGGTCATCCAGGCGTTGTCGGTCTCCAGCGCCATCGGCGGGTTCAACGTCGTCCCACTCGCCCTCCTGCAACGCGACTTCCAATTCAAAGCCATCGCCAACCGCACGCTTCTCGCAAACGTCGTCGGCGGAGCCGCCGGGGTCGCCGCCGCGTGGCAGGGCCTCGGCGTCTGGGCGCTCGTGATCCAACGCCTGCTCACCGAACTCGTCGCGCTCGTCCTCGGCTGGGCCGCCGTCGACTACCGCCCCATCGCGAGCTTCAGCTTCGCCTCCCTCAAACAGCTCAGCCACTACAGTAACCGCGTCTTCGGCGTGAACCTCGTCAACTACGCCGACCAGTACATCGATCAACTGCTCATCGGCTCGACGCTCAATCAGGTGCAACTCGGCTACTACGCCATCGGCCGCCGCATCTCGCTCATGCTCTCGACGACGCTCCTCGACCCCTGCCGGGCCGTGACGTTCCCGATGTTCTCGAAGATCCAAAGCGACGCGGAGCGCGCGAGACGGGCGCTCTACGACGGCACGCGGATGGTCACGACCTTGACGTACCCGCTCTTTCTCGGGCTCGCCGTGCTCTCGCCCGAGGCGGTCGCGGTCGCGGTCGGCGAGAAATACGGCCCGGTGGTCGAACTCGTCTGGGCCTTCAGCCTCCTGGGTTTCTATAGCTCGACGATGATCATGTTCATCGGCGTGTGCAAGGGCATGGGCAAGCCGGCCTACATCCTCTATCAACGACTCATCAGCGTCGCGCTCAACGTCGCGCTGTTCGCCGTCGTCGTGCGCTACGGCATCTTCTGGGTCGCGATCGCATTCGCGCTCCGAGCATTCGCGACCTCGCCCCTGCAGCTCTGGTTTATGCGCAAGGCCGCCGGCATCGCGTACGGCGCATTTATTCGAGCCCTCGTCGCGCCGCTGGCGATCGCGGCCATATCGGTCGGCTGCGGCTTCGCCGTGCGCCTAGCCGCCGAGCCGCACCTCGGCCCGCTGCTCAGACTCGTCGTCAGCTTCGCCGCGATCCTCCTCGTCCACGCCGCGCTGGTCCGCCTCGTCATGCCCGGCACGATTCAGCAGCTCAAACAACTCATGGCCCGAAGGCCGGCGTCAACGACCGACGCGTGAACCATAAGCGCGACCAATTCACACGCGCTGCTGCAAGCTGCAGATGTACGCTGCTTCGATCCATAAAAAAAGACCGACCGAAGCGGTCGGCCTTTTCATACTATTCGTTGATTACAAGTCAGGCGGCTTGCTTACTGGTTGTTGAAGAGCAGGACGCAGTCTTCGCCGTCGCCGCCCGCGTCGTGGAAGATGTTGTCGGCGGTTTGGATCGGGCCGCTGCCGTACTTGAGGTCATCGATGCGGACTTCGCTCTCAAAGCTCGAGCTGTTGTCGTTTCTGGTGAGCGAGCCACGCCACGCACCTTCGCCGTCTTCGCTCCAGATGCTGTCGGCGGTGTCGGTGGCGTTGGACAGCTGCTGCGAGCCGGCGATGAAGCCTGAACCATTCGTCGCGCGGTCGCCGAGCACGATGGCTTGTGAGTTCAGCGTCTCACGCCATTCTTTCGTGCGTTGGGTGTTATTTGCGGCCGTATTGATTCGCAGCACGGCATAGGAGACGTTATCACCGCTGAAGGCCTGGGTATCGTCAGCGACGACGCTGTCAGGGTTGATTTCGCCCGGGCTCAGGAGGTATTCGGGCGTAAAAAGCTCTGCGTCGAGCATGACCGCGTAGCGTATTCGGCTGCCGATGCCCGAGCCGGCTGTCCCGGGGAACGTGCTCAGATTGGACGCAGCGTAATCGGCGTATCGTTCGCCGGTATTGTCCATACCCGCGAACCAGCCCTTGTTCGACTGGGCGAAGGTGACCAGTCCCTGGTGAATACCGCGGGTCTGGGTGGTGTTTTGCATCTGGCGGGCGCTGCGTCTTGCGGCGCCCAGCGCGGGCAGGAGGATGGCGATGAGCAGGGCGATGATCGAAATGACCACCAAGAGCTCGATGAGCGTGAAGCCAAGGCGCTGTCGGGGCGGGTTCATGAGGGGGTCTCCTGAAAGAGCGGATCAGAGGAATAAGGGGATGGATGAAAAGGATGCAGGCAATCTCTGCAGTTTCAAGTATACACGAGGGTTTTGCCCGGTGGTAGGGTGAATTTTCGATGATTCGGTGCGTTTCGGGCGGATGCAGGGGTTGCGCGGCCCGTAGAGCGGCGTTGCTAAGGCGTTTGCGGGCGGGTTCGGCGGGTTGGGCGGGATGCGCGGACGCGTTGCGGACCGATTCCCAGCGGGACGACGGTTTTTTTTGACGGAGGTGTCGAGCGCGGCTATATCTACGGATCGATCTAAACGGAAAGACACCTCTCGCCCTCGACCAAGGCCCGAACGCACATGACCGCACCCGCTCGCATCGCACTGATCACCGGCATCACCGGCCAGGACGGCTCGTACCTCGCCGAGCTATTGCTCGCCAAGGGCTACGAGGTCCACGGCATCATCCGGCGGTCGTCATCGTTCAACACCGAGCGCATCGATCATATTTATCAAGACCCGCACGAATCGGGCAAGCGGCTGCACCTGCACTACGGCGATCTGACGGACGCGAACGGCCTGGCGAAGCTCGTCTCCAACGTCGTTCCCGATGAGGTCTATAACGTCGGCGCTCAATCGCACGTGAAGGTCTCCTTCGAACAGCCGATCTACACCGGCGACGCGACCGGGGTCGGCGCGGCGAAGCTGCTCGAAGCGGTCCGCGAGACGCAAGACGCGTCCGGTAAACAGATCCGCTACTACCAGGCGTCCACTTCCGAGATGTTCGGCGGGATGCCCGAGACCGCGCCGCAAAACGAGAAGACCCCCTTCCACCCCCGCTCGCCCTACGGCTGCGCCAAGCTCTACGCCCACTGGCTGACCGTGAACTATCGTGAGTCCTACGACATGCACGCGAGCTGCGGCATCTTGTTTAACCACGAGTCGCCCCGCCGCGGCGAGACGTTCGTGACGCGGAAGATCACCCGCGCGGTCGGCCGGATCAAGCACGGGTTGCAGGAGAAGCTGTACCTGGGCAACCTGGATGCGAAGCGGGACTGGGGCTTTGCCGGGGACTACGTCGAGCAGATGTGGCTGATGCTGCAGCAGGACACGCCGGATGATTACGTCGTCGCGACGGGGACGACGCAGACGGTGCGCGAGTTCTGCGAGCACGCCTTTGGCCGGGTGGACCTGGACTACAAGGACTACGTGGAGATCGATCCGCGTTACTACCGCCCTGCCGAGGTCGATCTCTTGTGGGGCGACCCGAGCAAGGCGAAGGAGAAGCTCGGCTGGGTGCCGAGGGTCGGGTTCAAGGAACTGGTCGAGATGATGGTAGATAGCGACATGGACCTGGCGGCGCGCGAGAAGACCCTCGCGGACGCGGGCCACAGCATCAACCTGCCGGAGGGGGTTCGGCATTGAGTCAACTGCGATGCTGATCTGGCTCGCAGCTGATAACGGACTGTACGGATCGGGGCGGTTGTGCGATTCGCGCAGGATAGAGCGTCGCTATTTTGTGATTTGTTGCGCGGTTGATAGCGACGCTCGATCGATATCACGGTGGATGATTGTCCGATAAAACGGCAGCGAGTAGCGACATGCAAAGAAGAGTGCTAGTGCGAGGCGTCACACGTCGGCCGATGGTGTGTTGGGGTGTTGCGATTGGCATCGTCTTTGGCTTGACGTGGGCGATGCGATTGGATGCGATCCAGCCTCGCGATGCCGGGGCAAACCCGCGTGATAACACGATGATCGCCAATCCTGCGACGGAGATGCCCCGTCTGCCGGAGGTTACAAAAGCGGTGCCGCTCAGTCAGTCGAGCGCTACGTATGCGGCGGCCTCGATGGATGTCCGTCTGTCCTCAACGCGTGATATTTTGCCGCCGGCGAGGGGACCGACCGATTCGAGTCGGCCCTTCGAGCCGCCGCGACTGCAAACTCGCGATGATGTTCTTGGACAGCGCTTGGTTTTCCTGCAACCCGATGGCCCGATCGAGGGGACGAGCGCCCGCCCGATCACGCGCGAATCGGTGTTGCCGATTCATGCCCGCACCGACGCGTCCCGTGCACCGGATGCCAACGAATACGGCGCAGCAAAACGAGGTCGAGTCATCGCCCACGGCCTGTCCGCCGCGACTCAACGCAGGGCTGGTCGTCCGCCATCCGCTTCTCGATCGGGTCACACGATGGGCGAGAACTCAAAAGCGCGGGCCACTACTGACCGTGATATCGCATCGTCTGAGGGCATCGCCGACCAGAAAGAAATCGGCGTCGTGATAGATGCTCCGACTTCATCGATCGCGGGGTCAAACGCCTCGGGCACGGTCGAAACGCTGGGTGAGGATGAAGCCATGGCATCACTGGCCGTGCCTGTGTTCGAAGGCGTCGCCGAGTCGCTACCCGATGCGGCCGAGCGTGAGCCGGTGTTTGCGCCGACCGGACCCGAGATGATCGCCGACTCGATCGATGCAAACGACGACGCGATGCGTTTGATCGCATGGGCCAACATCGGGTACACCAGT
>JBMYUK010000197.1:0-5744 GCA_049605275.1 Phycisphaeraceae bacterium | reverse complement strand
CAAGGCCCGTTCTACGCCGACGGTAAGGCCAACGGCGGCGCGGCCCTCGACCTGCACATCCACGACTCGGACTTCATCCAGTTTCTCTTCGGCATGCCCAAGTCGGTCAGCAGCGTCGGCTACTCGCAGCAGACCGAAGAGGTCGACCACATCCTGACGCGCTACGAGGTCGAGGGCGTGCCGCTGGTTCAGGCCGAGGGCGCGTGGGCGATGGCGCAGGGCTACGCGTTCTGCATGCAGTACACGGCCAACTTCGAGGGCGCGACCGCGGTCTTCAACAGCGCCGCGGAGCACGCGCTGACGGTCGCGCAGGACGGCGAGAACAACCCGGTCGAACTCGAGAATGCGATGGGCTATGAGAAAGAGATCGCGTATTTTCTCGATTGCATCCGCAACCGGCGCGAGCCGTCGCGGGTGACGATGCGCGACGCGGCGAACGCGGTGCGTTTGATCGAGGCGGAGGTGCAGAGCGTGCGCAGCGGCGCACCGGTTTCATTGGGCTGATCGGGGGCGGGAGGAAACGATCGCCTTGGCAGACGATTCGATAGCAGACGATTCGGCGGCAGAAGACCGTACGGTTTATATCGGGCTGGACCTCGGCGGCACGCAGATCAAGGCGGGCCTGCTTGATCGCTCGTCGAACATTTTGTCGCAGCGTTGCTTGCCGACGCCCGAGGACAGTCGGCCGGAGGTCGTCGTCGCGGCGATGAACGAGATGGCCCGCTCGCTTGTTGCCGAGCAGGGCTTCGCTTGGGAAAACGTTAAGGGGTTAGGCATCGGCGTGCCGGGGCTGATCGAGAGCCGGACGGGGATCGTGCGGGCCTGCGTGAACCTCAAAGGCTGGAAAGACGTCGCGCTGCGGAGCCTGGCGAGCGAGGCGATGGGCCTACCCGTCGAGGTGGACAACGACGCGAACGCCGCGGCCTTCGGCGAGTACTCGATCGCGCTGAAGAAGAACACCGGGCTCCGGCATCTCGCGCTCGTCACGCTCGGCACGGGCGTCGGCTCGGGCATCGTCCTCAACCGCAGGGTGTTTCACGGCGGCGGCGGGCTGGCCGGCGAAGTCGGGCACATGATCGTCGAGCCCAACGGCCATCTCTGCGCCTGCGGACAGTACGGCTGCCTCGAGCAATACGCCTCGGCCACCGCGATGGTCCGGCAGGCAACCGAACTCATCGCCGCGGGCAAAGACTCGGCCCTCAAGCCCCTTTTGACCAAGGGCATGCTGACGACACAGGACGTCTTCGCCGCGGCGCAGAAGGGCGACCTGCTCGCCGAGCGGCTCGTCGATGACCTGGCCAGCTACCTCGCGATGGCGTGCATCAACCTGTGCCGGATCATCGACCTGCAGGCGATCGTCATCGGCGGCGGGGTGGCCGGAGCGGGTGAGGCGCTGCTCTCGCCCTTGCGAAAGTCGTTTAGCAGCCAGAACTGGGGCATCGCCGGCGGCGTCATGCCGACGCTCAGCGCAACGCAACTCGGCAACGACGCGGGCTTCGTCGGCGCCGCGGCGCTCGCGATGGCCGAGACGGGCGACGGGCTGTTCGGATAGTGGTGTATCCTATGCCCGATACCACAAACCACGCCGGAGCGCTCGATGAAGCCCGCCATTGAATCCCTCGCCTTCTGTTCCTGGTCCACGCAGCCCAAGTACCCGAACTGCCTCATCGAAAGCGCTAATCAGATCGGGATCCCGCGCGTGCAACTGCACCTCAACCCGATCTTCGAACAGCCCGACGACTGGGCCGACGCCGACGCGAAACTCAAGGACGCCGGCGTCGACGTCGTCTCCGGCATGTTCACGCCCAAGGGCGAAGACTACACCACGCCCGCTACAATCCAGAAGACCGGCGGCGTCGTCCCCGACGAACACTGGCAAGCCAACCTCGACGCGTTCACGAAAACCGCCGAAGTCGCCAAGACGCTCGGCCTGCCGCAGGTGTCGTTCCACGCCGGATTCATCCCCGAAGACGACCGGGCGCTGCACGACAAACTCGTCGGACGCCTGCGCGAACTCGGCGATCTTCTGAAAAACATCGCCGGGGCGGACCTCCTCCTCGAAACCGGGCAGGAGACGGCCGAGTCGCTGGATCGCTTCCTCGGCGAGGTAGACCGCGAGAGCGTGGCCGTGAACTTCGACCCCGCGAACATGATCCTCTACGGCATGGGCGATCCGATCGCCGCCGCGGAGAAACTCGCCCCGCGCATCCGACAGGCTCACATCAAGGACGCGACGAGCCCGCCCGAGCCCGGCGCGTGGGGCGCGGAGGTGGCCGTGGGCACCGGCGAGGTGAACTGGCAAGCGTTTCTCAAGGCGCTCGACGAGGGTGGCTTCGCCGGCAACCTCGTCATCGAGCGCGAGGCGGGCGAGGATCGCATCGGCGACATCAAGCAGGCCGCGGCGTACGTCCCTCAGTTTGTCGACTGACGCGCATGGCCTGGCATCGTGCGATCGCACCCAAGGAGTCGCAATGAAAAACCCTGCCGCGAAGCAGGGTTTTTGAAGGTGGTTTAGGAGTCCGATTTACTTAAATCGGCTGTCGTCGGCCGGCCCCGGTGCGCCTTCGGTGACGCCGCCGCTGCCGCCTGCTGCCGGCGCGTTTGCGGGTGCCGCCGGCGCCGGTGCGGGCGGGGGAGCGTCGCTGGCCTTAACGAGGAAGATCTCGACGCGGCGATTGGCCTTGCTCTGGCCGCGGGCGTTGTTGGCTTCGACGGGCTGGGTCGCGCCTCGGCCGCCGGAGAGGACTCGGCCTTCGTTCACGCCGTTGGCGATCAGCACGCGAGCGACCGAGTCGCCTCGGTTACTCGACAGACCGCGGTTGTCGGTGAATTTCTGCCTGCCGGCCGCGGACTTGACGGGCACCGCGTCGGTGTGGCCGACGACTTGGATGTCGAATTCGCCCGCCGCGCCGGCGTTGAGCACGGTCGCGAGCCGGGCCAGCGCGGTCTTCGCCGCGTCGCTGACGACGTCCGAGCCGAGGGCGAAGGTCAGATCGCTGCGAAGCCGGATCATGCCGCGGGCTTCGTCATAGGTCATCAGGTCGGGGTTTGCCGCGGCGAGGTCGCGGAGCGCGTTGCTGACTTCGGGGGGCAGCCCTTCGACGACGACGATCTGGCTCTGGCCCGAGCCGAGGCTGGCGATCTCGCCGCGGAGCCGGGCGATCTCGTCTCGCAGCGCGGCGATGGTGGCTTGGTCTTCGCGGTAGCGTGCTTCGAGGGCTTGGGCGCGGGCGAGGCGGGCTTCGAGCGCTTTGATCGCGGCGTTGGCCTGGTCCATGCTCAGCCGCATGTTGGCGATCTGCTGCTCGAGCACCGTGTTCGTCTCTTCGAGTTGGCGGTTGACCGAGAGCAGGTCGTCGTGGCTTTCCTGCGAGACGCAGCCGGTGGAGATCGCGCCGACGGCGAGGAGCAGGGCGGCGCTGAGCGAATGGAGTCGGGGGAGGGCGCGGGTCATGATCGGTCCTTGCTTTTTCGTTGTGCTAACGTGTACTGATCGATTGGTACGAGTTTAACGTTTGCCGGGCTCGGAGGGTAATCGGGACGGCGGCTCGGGTGTGCAACGGACGCGAGATGCCCGCCCGCCGCGTTGCAGACGCTTCACCGTTATCGGAACACTTGTCGCCTGAGCATGAAACACTCGCCCAAGCACACGATCCTCCGCGCGGGCGCACTCCGTGACGCCGCCGGGACCGACCTTTCGCCCGGCTCCGTCCTGATTCAGAGCGGGCGGATCGCGGCCGTCGGCCACCCCGATGACATGCCCAGCGATCTCGTCGGCGAGGTCCGTGTCATCGATCGCAGCGACCACCTGATCCTCCCGCAGATGGTCAACGCCCACACGCACCTCGAACTCACCGACATCGGCCCGCGGCCCTACGACCCGGTAGGCGGCTTCGTGGGGTGGGTTCAACAGATCAGAGCGCACGCGCCGACCACCGACTCGGCGCGGCGCGCTGCGCTTCAACGCGGCGCAGCGATGGCGAGACGGGCCGGCGTCTTTGCGGTCGGCGATGTCGCGAGTTCGATCCCGCTCGCCGACGCTCGACGCGACGCGGGCCTCCTCGGCACGAGCTATCTCGAACTCTTCGGCCTCGGCAGCCCGTTCGATCGCGATGCGCTCGATGCGCTCGGTGCGATCGAACGGGCCGACGACGGGCTCCAACCCCACGCGCCCTATTCCGCGGGGCCGTCGCTCTTCGCAGCGGCGGCCAAGTCGGGCAAGCCGGTCTCCACGCATCTCGCCGAGACAGTTGAAGAGTCGCGTTTCGTTGGGCAAGGCGACGGGCCCTGGCTCGACTACCTCCGATCGATCGGCCGGTGGGACGACGCCTTCGAACAACACGTCGGCCAAGGACTCTCGCCCGTGCAGTGGATGCGCCCACACCTTCGCGCCGCCGCGGATCGGGGTGGCTGGCTCGTTGCGCACTGCAACTACGTCGGCGACGACGACCTCGCGATCCTGGCCGAGTCGAACGCGTCGGTCGCCTACTGCCCGATCGCAAGCGAATACTTCGGACACGTCGGCCACCGCTACCGCGACATGCTCGACGCCGGCGTCAACGTCTGCCTCGGCACCGATTCGATCGTCGGCACCGACCCGCGCGACCCGCAGCAGCTAGGCCTCATCAGCGCGATGCGAAGACTCTACGAGCGCGACGGCTTTGATCCGCAAACGCTCTTAGCCATGGCGACGGTCAACGGCGCGCGGGCCCTGCGGCTCGACGACCCGAACGCCGCGACGCTGCGGGTCGGGGCCGACGCGCGTTTCATCGCGCTGCCCATCGATCGAGATAGCTCGGGCGATCCGCTGGTTCAAACGCTGACGCGACAAGACCCCGCCGAAGCGATATCGTTAGTCGCGTAGCGTATGTGCGCTGGCTTATCCGGTGACATCAATCTGGCTTGCGATGACTGACTCCAAACCCCAACTCGGCTACGTCGGCCTCGGCATCATGGGCCTGCCGATGGCGCGCAACCTGATCGACGCCGGCTATCCGATGATCGTATGGAACCGCACCCCCGGAAAAAGTCGACCGCTCGAAGATATTGGTGCAGCGGTCGCGGAGAGCCCGGCCGATCTCGCGGCCCGCGGCCCGGCGGTCGTCTTCATCAACGTGACCGACACGCCGGACGTCGAGGCGGTGCTGTTCGGCGAAAACGGCTTGGCGAAGGCGGGCAAGCCCGGCACGATCGTCGTCGACCACTCGACGATCAGCCCGGAAGCAACGCGCGACTTCGCGGCACAGTTGGCCGAGCAAGGCATCGACTTCGTTGATGCACCCGTCTCCGGCGGCGATGTCGGCGCGCAGCGCGGCACGCTCAGCATCATGGTCGGCGGCCGCGACGAGGCGTTCAACCGCATCATGCCGATGCTCGAAGTCGTCGGCGAGCGCATCGTCCACCTCGGCGCCTCGGGGCTGGGCCAGACCTGCAAGGCGTGTAATCAGGTCGCGGGCATGGTCGCGCTGCTCGGGGTGTGCGAGGCGATGGCATTCGCGAAAAAGTCGGGGCTGCCGCTCGACAAGATGATCGAAGTCGTCGGCGGCGGGGCGGCGGGTTCGTGGCAACTGACGAACCTTGGGCCGAAGATCGCGGCGGGGGATCACGACCCGGGCTTCATGATTGACTTAGTGAATAAGGATTTGCGTCTGGTGCTCGACGCAGCTGAGACGTTGGGCTTGCCGCTGGAGGCGACGCGTCGCACGGCCGAGCTATTTCGCGAGATCGCGTCGCAAGGCGGCGGG
>JBMYUK010000196.1:0-5770 GCA_049605275.1 Phycisphaeraceae bacterium | reverse complement strand
TGGCGATCAGCCGCCTTCGGCTTCGTTGATTCCGGTGGGTTTTCGCGGGCCCTTGCTGTCGCCGTGGTTGTTCCAGAAGGTGACGTATTGGTCCCAGAGGCTTCGGTCGGGTTTGTAGGTGTCGTAGGTGTAGGGTTGTTGGTCGGCGAAGGGGTCGACGGCGGTCTCGAACCACTGGGCCCAGGCTTGGGGATCGAGGCCGAGGTCCTGGCCGGTGAGGAGGGTGAGCGAGCGGTGTGCGGCGGCGACGACGTTGAAGCTGCCCTGTTCGAGCGCGGTGACGAGTCGGGCGAAGGCGACGCGATCGGGGTATTGGCCGAGCGCGAGGGCGGCGGCGGCGCGGGTGTCGGCGTCGTCTTCGAGGTCTTCGTCGAGGCGTTCGACGAGCGCGGAGACGGCCTCGGGGTTGTGTATTTTTCGGAGTGCGTCGGCGGCCTGCCAACCGACGAGCGCGTCGGGGTCTCTGAGGAGCGGGGTGAGGAGCGTCGCGTCCTCGACGCTGCCGTGCATGCCGAGCGCGACGGCGGCGGCGGCGCGGACGCCGGGGTCCGGGTCGACGACGAAGAGGCGGTAGCTGACGACGTACTCGGGTTCGCCGCCGTTGGTCGAGGCGGCGAGGGCGGTGATGCCCTGGCGTCGTCGGTCGGCGTCGTCGCGATCGAACATCATCTCGACGGCGCGGGTCGGCGAGGGCTGGGGCGGCTCGCCGAAGAGCCCTTCGTAAACCGGCGCGTAGCTGCCCGAGCTGCACCCGATCGACCCAAGGGGGATTAGGATGACGAGCAGGAGCGGGCGCAGGTGCAGGAGCAGCTCGTCGGGTCTGATTTTCGCCGCGGTGGGGAGCGGGTTCGGGCGGGGTCGCATGGGCGTGTAGCTTAACAATGCCCGAGCGCAGCGTCGCGAGCGATTCGAGGTTATCGGCGTGAGAAGGGGTACGGGTTGCATCTCGATCACGCGAATCTAACATAGCGATGCTATGCTCTCCGCCGCGCCGCCCGGCTCGAAGCGGGTCGACGGCACGCCGAATTCGTGACGGGAACGACAAGCCATGGCCCAGAAACAAGCGATGGTGGGGACGATCGGTGCGGGCGTTTGCCTGTGGCTGTCCGCTTGCGGCGGGTCGGACACGGACGGCCTGTCGGGCGAGATCAAGGTCAACGGTTCGTCGACGGTGTTCCCGATCAGCCAACTGGTTGCCGAGGAGTTTGGCGCGGCGAACCCGGGCGTGAACATCACGGTGGGCAGCGAGGGGACGGGCAGCGGTTTTCAGAAGTTCATCGCCGGGGAGACGGCGGTGTCCAACGCGTCGCGCTCGATCAAGCCGGGCGAGCATCAGCAGCTCGTCGAGGAGAACATCCCGTACATCGAGTTGCCGATCGCGTACGACGGCCTGTCGATCATCGTGCACAAGAACAACACGTGGGCCGATCAACTCACGGTCGAACAGCTCGAGCGCATCTTCCGCTCCGAGCACCGCGGCGAGGTGAGCCTGTGGAGCGACATCGACCCGAGTTGGCCGAAGCAAGAGATCAAGCGGTTCATCGCCGGCACGCACTCGGGCACGTTCGACTACTTCAAGGAAGTCATCGCCGACGAGGGCAGCATCCGCCCGGACGTAACCGCGACGGAAAACGACAACGAGATCATCAACGGCGTGTCGGGCGAGCCGCACGCGATCGGTTTTCTCGGCGCGGCCTACTACTTCGCCAGCCGCGACAAAGTCCGGGCCGTGCCCATCGTCAACCGCGACGGCGTGCCGACCCAGCCCACGCCCGAGTCGATCGAGAGCGGCGACTACAACCCGTTCTCCCGGCCGCTGTTCATCTACGTCCGCGTCGATGCGCTCGATCGTCCGGAGGTCTCGGCCTTCGTCGATTTCTATCTGCAGGACGCCGGCGAGTTCGCCGAGGAAGTCGGCTACGTCGCCCTGCCCAAGCTCATCTACGACCGCGGCAAGACCAACGTGCTCTCGCGAAAAAGCGGCACGCAGTACGTCTCATCCGACGGCGAAAAAATCCAGGGACCGGTGACGGAGGTCTACCAGTAAGCCCCCGATGACCCCCCCCGCCACGACACAACCCGAACCGCTCGGCAAGCTCGGCACCCCGCGGTCCAAGGCGATCCGCGACCTGCGCGAGCGCGCCATCATGGCGTCGCTCGTCGGATGCGGGGTCATCACCCTCGGCATTACCCTCGGCATCGTCTTCATCCTCATCCGGGAAACCATCGGGTTCTTCGGCCTCATCGACGAAGACGGACAGGCCATGGTCACCGTCCGCGACTTTCTCTTCGGCCTCGAGTGGAACCCGCTCCTGGGACAGGAAAAACACTTCGGCATCTGGCCGCTGATCCTCGGCACGCTCAAGGTCACGATCGTCGCAATGGCATTCGCACTGCCCGTCGGGCTCATCGCCGCGGTCTGGCTCAGCGAGTACGCCAAGCCCAGGGTTCGGGCCTGGATCAAGCCGATCCTCGAGGTGCTCGCGGGCATCCCGACGGTGGTCTTCGGCTTCTTCGCGGTGTCGTTTATCACGCCGGTCCTGCTGCAGTGGGAGTGGCTGCAGGTCAAGGCCCGCGACGCCAACGGTGATGTCCTCATCAATGCCGCTGGCCAGCCGGTCATGCAAGCCTTCAACCCGCTGAACTTCGGGTCGTACAACGTGATGGCGGCGGGCCTGGCCGTCGGGGTGATGTGCCTGCCGATCGTGACCTCGCTGACCGAAGACGCGCTGCGAGCCGTGCCCCGCGCGCTGCGCGAGGGGTCGTACGGCCTTGGCGCGAACAAGTTCGAGACGTCGGTGAAGGTCGTCGTCCCCGCCGCGCTGTCCGGGGTGATGGCGGCGTTCCTGCTCGCGATCGCTCGGGCCGTGGGCGAGACGATGATCGTCGCCCTGGCCGCGGGCAAGCAGGCGATCCAACTGCTCACGCCCAGCGACGATCCCAAGGGCGGCGAGACGTTTGACGTCGGCAACGCCGTCGCCCTCAACGAGCCCGTCCAGCCCATGACCGGGTTCATCGTCTCCATGTTCACCGGCGACGTCCGCGTCGGCTCGGTCGAATACTACTCGTCCTACGCCGTCGCGGGCACCCTCTTCGTCATGACCCTGACCATCACCGTCGTCGGCAACATGATCCAAAAACGCTTCCGAGAGAAATACGACTAAACGCAAGCCCAACAGCCGCAGCGCCCCGCCCCACCATGGCCCAACCCGCCGAACAACCCGACGCCCAACAGACCGCGCACCCGGTCCGATCCTCGTCCAGGCGGCACCGATTGAACCGCGCGTTCGAGATCGTCTGCATGGCCGCGACGGGGCTGGCGATCCTCATCCTCGCCGTCCTGTTGATCTCGATCCTCACCCAGGGGATCGGCTCACTCAACCTCAACTTCCTCACCGCCGTCAGCTCCAGCGACCCCGACAAGGCCGGTGTCTCCACCGCGCTCGTCGGCACGATCGTCATCTGCCTCATCTGCGCGCTCTCCGCGATCCCGCTCGGCGTCGGTACCGCCGTCCTCATCGAAGAGTTCAAGCCCAAGCACCCCGTCCTCGTCCGCGTTCACGGCGTCCTCGAAACCAACATCCGAAACCTCGCCGGCGTACCCTCCATCGTCTACGGCCTGCTCGGCATCGGCGCCTTCGTCTTCATGTTCAACCTCTTCGGCCCGATCAACAACGGCAGCTTCGCCATCGGGCAAACCTGGTACGACCAGTACACCGACGCCACCGGCAAGCAGCTCTACCTTCCCCTCGACGGGCCCGACGACCCGCTCGCCCCGCTCTACGCCGAGCCCGTCGACACCCCCACCAAAACCGAGGTCTGGCGAACCACCATCAACCCCAGCGGCGAGGAAATCGACACCCCCGTCATCCCCGCGCTGCCCTCCGGCCAACCCGCCGAGATGACGCTCACCGTCGTCGACGGCGCGTGGCGACTCGTCCTCGATCAAGCCGACGCCGACCTCACCCGACTCGTCGAGCCCGGCGACGAAGCGCGATTCAACCCCTACTTCGATCCCGTGCTCAACCGCGCGTTCTACTCGAGCTTCCTCGTCGCCGCCGTCGGCAAGAACCACCTCGACCTCGCCGGCGGACCGATCACGACCCTCATCGATGCCCGCGACGGCAGCGGGCAACCCGTCGAATACACCCTCGTCTCACGCGAATCGCTTCAACCCAAACAGACCCGCATCGACACCGGGCTCAAGGCCTTCGGCGACGCCATCCGATTCGCCATGCGCGACTACCGCGTCCGCACCGACGACGGCTTCATCACGCAATACCCCGATGGCAAAGCCAAAAGCGTCGTCGAGCAGATCGTCGACAACGCCCTGACCGAATACGACTTCGACGACGCCCGCCTCGATCAGCTCCGCCCGCAACTCGTCAATCAACTGCTCGCGCTCGACGGCGCGACCAGCACGAAGACCCGGGCCGAGCGAAACCGCATCATCCAGGTGATCGGCGACCGCATCCGCGACGAAGAACTCGGCGGCGAGGTGCTGCTCGGACAAAACCCGACGCGCATCGACACCAAGTCGTGGTATCACTTCGCCCTGCCGCTGGGCCGAGGCGTCCTGACCGGCGGGCTGACGCTCATGCTCGTGATCCTGCCGATCGTCATCGTCGCGTCGCAAGAGGCGCTGCGCGGCGTGCCCGGCAGCTTCCGCCAAGGCGCGCTCGCGCTGGGCGCAACGCCCTGGCAGACCGTCAGCAAGACCTCGCTGCCCGCGGCCGGCATCGCGACCGGCGTCATCCTCGCCGTCAGCCGAGCCATCGGCGAGGCCGCGCCCATCCTCGTCATCGGCGCCGCCGGCTACGTCAGCCGATCCCCCGCACACCTCATGGACGGCTTCAGCGCCCTGCCCGTCACCATCTTCCAATGGACCCGCGAGCCCGGCACGGACTTCAGAGGCATCGCCGCCGCCGGCATCATCGTCCTCCTCATCGTCCTGCTCAGCTTCAACGCCGTCGCCATCTACATCCGACAACGCGCCGGCCGACACCATTAAACCTCATCCAGGGCGATCGCATCTGCTATGAACCCTCACCCCCGAGAGTTGCCAGCCGCGTCAGGTTCGCTAGAATATTCGACCTGCACGACGGCCCCTTCGTCTAGTCTGGTCTAGGACACCAGGTTTTCATCCTGGCAACACGGGTTCGAATCCCGTAGGGGTCATAAGACGCCTCTCGCACTCAGCTGTCGAGAGGCGTTTTTTCATGAAATCCCTTGAATTTGAAGGGTTTTCGTCAACTCGCTCTTGTTGGCCGTTCTGCCCGTTTCGGGCCGTTTCGTGCACCTTCTGCGTCGGATTCTGCGTCGCCTTTGATTGATTGTTTTCCCTTGCGGCGCGTGCGAAATGATCGTCTGTCAGCTGCAGATAGTGCGTCGCCGCGATGGCCGCCGAGTTCCCGATCCATTTGCAGACCACGTGGATGGGGTACTGCTCCGCCAGCTCGGTTTCCCGGGTGCTCCGCAGGTTCTGGAATGTCTTAGGCCATGGCTCCAGGCCCGCCCGGCGGATGATCCGATGCATCTGGGTCCGCAGGTTGGCTTTGGTCGATCGGCAGGATGTGACCACGTACTCCTCGCCCGGATCCGCCTCCTCGAACGCTTCAAGCAGGATCGGCCGCAGTTCCGGGAACAGCGGAATGATCCGGCTGGCCCCACCCTCATGCCGCTCGGTCTTCGGGCTTGGCACACGGATCCGGTTGTGCTCCCAATTGACATCCTCCCACCTCACTGCGAGCACCTCCGATGGGCAGCGCAT
>JBMYUK010000195.1:0-5780 GCA_049605275.1 Phycisphaeraceae bacterium | reverse complement strand
CTCTTGGCGAGGCGGTGCACTGTCACGGCGACGCGATGATGCGTCGCGTCGCGTTCGACGAGGCGGGCGGATTCGATGACACGATGATCGCAGGCGAAGAGCCCGGGCTGAGCTATCGCTTGCGTCAACGCGGCTGGAAGCTCGAACGCATCGACGCGGAAATGACCTGGCACGACGCGGACATGACGAAGTTCAGCCAGTGGTGGAAGCGTACGATCCGCTCGGGCCACGCTTACGCCGAGCTCGCGGATAAACACGGACAACCGCCGGAGCGGTACTGCGTCGATCACGTGAGATCGTCGATCGTGTGGGGCCTGGTCGCGCCGGCCATGACGATTGTCTTTGCTGCGCTTTCGCTTTTGAATCTCTGGTTTCTATCCGCGGTCGTCTTGTTGATGCTGCTTTACGTGCGGCAGTTTTTGAAGATTACGCAATGGCGTCGCGGCGAGGGCGACAACGGCACCGATGCGCGACGCTACGCCTTTTTCACCGTCGTGAGCAAACTGCCGCTCGCGCTAGGTATCCTCAAATACGTCCGAACCAAACGCTCGGGCGAGCAGCCGCGACTGATCGAGTACAAGAGCGAAGGGGCGCTAAAGAGTTGAGCGATGCCGACGCCATTTTATATGTGGGTGCAAGGTTGCCCAAGCGTTCGGAGACCTTTGTTTATCGCGAGGTGCTCGGTCTGCGTGAGCGGGGCGTTTCCGTGCCGATCGCGTCGGTGCATCCGCCCGAGCCCGACCTCGAAGAGCCCGAACTTCGCGGTCTCGCCGACGAATCGATTCCGATTTATGGGCGAGGACTGCGGGGCAAGCTGCTTGTCGCAACGGATGCCTGTCGGCAGAGCCTCGTGCGTCTGCCGCGCGGGCTGTTCGAGACCAGCCCGCTTTACTGGGTGAAGTATCAATTGCAATGCGATGCGGGGTATGCCCTGGCAAAGCGCGTTCGCTCGCTTGGCGTTGCGCACGTTCACGCGCACATGGCTCACGTACCGACAACGGTCGCGATGCATTGTGCAGAAGCGTTGGGCGTGCCGTTTAGTTTCACCGGACACGCGGCCGATCTGTTTCGCGATCGCTCGGCCCTGAAGACGAAACTCAAGCGTGCCGTCTTTGTGGCCTGCATCAGCCACTGGCATCGCGCGTTCTACAACGAACTTGTGCCACGCCGCGACGAGGACTATCCCGTGATTCGCTGCGGTGTCGATGTGGATCAATTCAAGCCGACGCAAAACGGCGATCGCGAAGGCATGCTGGCGGTGGGGCGGCTTGTTCGAAAGAAAGGCTTCGACCTACTGATCCAGGCTTATGCCGATGCCGGTTGCGAGACCCGGCTTACGATCGTTGGCGACGGGCCCGAACGCGCGCCGCTGCAACGCCAGATCGATGACGCCGGCTTGGGCGATCGGATCGAACTGGTCGGCGCGAAGGCGAATCAAGAAGTGCGCTCGATGATGCAGCAGCGCAAGACTTTTGTGCTGCCTTGCCGGGTGGCTGAGGATGGTGACCGAGACGGTATTCCGGTAGTCTTGATGGAGGCGATGGCCTCGGGAATGGCTGTGATCAGTGGCGATCTGCCTACGATCCGCGAGTTGGTTGAAGACGGAGTAACCGGTCTCATGACTCAGCCCAGCGACATGAGCGCACTCGCTGAGGCGATCAGACGCCTTCATGACGATGAAGGTTTCTCGGAGCGGCTATCGATTGCCGGTCGCCGGCGCGTGATCGATGAGTTCGCGCTCTCGGTCAATCTCGATCGACTGACCAGCGCGTTTTTAAGAGCGCGCCACGCCGACCCGGGTTTGAATTCGACGTTTGCCACGCGTGCAGGGGAGGGGGCATGAGTACTCGACGATACTGTTTGATCACGCCCTGTCGAGACGAGGCAGACTACGCGCGTCGGACGCTCGAAAGCGTGACGTCGCAGACGGTCGCGCCTACGAAGTGGGTCATCGTTGACGACGGATCGTCGGACGAGACGCCTGAGATTCTCGCGGAGTACGCCGGTCGATTCGACTACATCGAGGTCGTCCGTCGCGAGGACCGGGGCGGTCGCAAGGTCGGGCCGGGCGTGATCGATGCGTTCTATGCCGGGTTCGATACGATCGATCCGAACGAATACGACTACGTGTGCAAGTTTGATTTAGACCTCGATCTGCCCCATGGCTACTTCGAAGAAGTGATGCGTCGCATGGAAGCAGAGCCGCGCCTGGGCACGGCGAGCGGCAAGGCGTACTTCCCGCCCCCGGGCACCGAGTCGCTGGACCGACGTCGAGCCGATGGCACGATCCGCACAGACGATCTGATCAGCGAGGCTTGTGGCGACGAAATGTCGGTCGGCATGATTAAGTTTTATCGCACGTCCTGCTTTATGCAGATCGGCGGTTTCGTACGAGAAGTCATGTGGGACGGCATCGACTGCCACCGCTGCCGCATGATGGGCTGGCTGGCTTGTTCCTGGGACGATCCCGAACTTCGCTTTATCCATTTGCGTGCGATGGGCTCGAGCCACAAGGGCATCCTGACCGGCCGACAACGCCACGGCTTCGGTCAGTGGTTCATGGGCACGGGCTTTGCGTACATGACCGCGAGCGCGCTGTTCCGATTGACGCGTCCGCCTGTTGTGATCGGCGGGCTCGCGATGTGGTGGGGCTACGTGAAGAGTATGCTGACGGGCGTGAAGCGTTACCCGGACCCTGCGTTCCGTTCGTTTCTGCGAAGATATCAGTGGTCCTGTTTACTGCGCGGCAAGGCGGAGGCGACTCGCCGGCTGAACGAGGCGATGGCCGATCGCTTGCAATCGAGCGAGACCAATAACGCGTAGGCGATCGGGTACGAATTTCACGCGGACACGAGTGGCGACAAGCCGCTTTTTGGCCGATTGACACAGAGGTTCGCCTCTCCAACCGAGCGATCTAAGGGAAGCTATGGGCATCGAACAACCGACCAATAACATCGCCGTTTCGATCGTGATCCCGGTGATGAACGAAGAGGACAACATCGTCGAACTCTACAAAGAGATCGTTGCGATGATGGACGAGCAGGCGGACCCCTACGAGGTGATCTTTGTCGACGACGGCTCGACGGACCAGACGGTCCCGCGGCTGACAGAAGCGGTGGCGGACGACCCCCGCGCGACGATCATCCGTTTCATGAAGAACTTCGGCCAAACCGCGGCGATGGCGGCGGGTTTCGACGCAGCGCGCGGCGACGTCATCGTGCCGATGGACGGCGATCGGCAGAACGACCCCGCGGACGTGCCAAAACTCGTTGCGAAACTCGACGAACCGGCCGACGACATCGGCAACACCTGGGACATCGTCTCGGGCTGGCGCAAAGATCGCCAGGACAAAATGATGTCGCGTCGTCTGCCTTCGATTATCGCGAATCGGATCGTCAAACAGCTGACCTGGACGACGGAGATACACGACTTCGGCTGTTCTCTGAAAGCCTATCGAAAGCTCGTGCTCGAAGACGTCCGCCTCTATGGCGAGATGCACCGCTTCATCCCCGCGATCTGCAAGTGGCGGGGCGCACGCGTCACCGAAGAAGTGGTGAACCATCGCCCGCGCGTCGCCGGCGAATCGAAGTACGGGTTGAAGCGGACGATCAAAGTGCTGCTCGACCTGATCACCGTCAAGTTCCTCGGCGACTATCTCGCCAAGCCGATCTACTTCTTCGGCAAGTTTTCGATGATCTTCTTATTCATCACGCTGCTCTCGATGCTCTTCGCGATCATCCAGAAAATCGGCTTTCTCACCGAGCACGGCGAAGCGGTCAATCTCAACGACAACATCTTTGTGCTCTTCTCGATGATGACCGGCTTGATCAGTGTCATGCTGCTGATGATGGGGGTGCTGTCTGAACTGATGGCCCGCGTCTATCACGAGAGCCAGGACCGCCGGCCGTACAAGATCCGCGCGACCTATCGCGGCGGGTCGGGTGCGGCGACCGAGTCGAGCTGAGTTTGCGTGCTCGCAGGTCGCTTCAGACTTGCGGGCGGCACGTTGATCCCCAAGCATCAACGACCCAAGCGGATCACGCTTAGGGGTTAGCGACTTGTCGCAGGCGTTTACAAGACGCTTGCGCTAACGACAAAAGGGATGTGCAAAACCACGCTCGCTAACACCAAAAGGGTTAGTCGAGTGTGTTATTGCTAAGTGTGTAATTCGTTGTTTTTTCGGGGATTCACGCGTTTTCGCTTCGTGTCACGGAAAGCGAAGGCTATCTTTCGCTCTATCGAAACGTCTGGAACGAGTTTCGACATCCGGCCCTCGCTTGCCGGAGCTTGATACTTATCGGCCTTTGGCCTGATTTTTTTGGAGCAGAAGAAGATGGTTCAGTTATCTAAAGGTACGTTCGGTGCATCGCTTCTAGTCGCTAGCGCTTTTGCTACGGGCTCGGCGCAGGGCTTGACGGACCTGAACATCGCGACGTTCGGCGACTCGCTGACGCTCGGTCACGAAGACGAGGCCGTCGAGTACACGAGAGACTTTTACGGCTACGGCACGCAGCCGGGCGACTCGTCCGATCCCGGGGACGCGGCGTATGACGGGCCGAAAACGTTTTCGTCGTGGCGTGCCTCGCTGCAGTTGGGTTTGCACAACGCCGGGTTCGAGGTCGATATGGTCGGCACGCTCGGTATGTCCGCGGACTTGCCCGACACCGTTGTTGACAGCAGCGGCAATCCGGTGAGTTTCATCGCCGATGGTCGCACCTTCACCTACGACGGCGATCACAACGGACACCCCGGTTGGCACAGCGGCGGCCTCTACGATCTCAGCAACATCAACGCCGCGTCCGGCTCGCCGAGCAGCGGTCTGACCAACGCCAACGGCGGCGCGACCACCGGCTTCGGCACGTTCACCTACACGCCCGGCCAGGTTCCCAACAGCACCTACAACAACAACGATGTCACCGCAGGCGACCTGATCGACACCGGATCGAATGGCAAGGTGCTCGACGGTTTCAATACCTTCAATCGCGGTCTGAAAGATCACATGCCGGAGTTCGATCCGGTCCTCGCGTCGGCGAATGTCGTCTTTCTCCAGGTCGGCATCAACGACATCAAAGACCGCGAAGACGTCGAAGGCTCCGGCTCGACCGTGACCGAACGCGTTTCCAACGGCAACCTTCAGCAGCGCATCTACGATCTGATTCTGGACATGCGTTCCCGCACGGATCCGACCACCGCGATCTACGTCTCGAACCTCGCCATTAACAACGATGACGATAAGTGGGCCTCGGTCGCCGAGATGGAAGAAGCGATCGACGCGTTCAACGATTCGTTCCTCGCCGAGTACTTCAGCGGCGGCTTCATCGACGCGGCGGGCTACGACGATGCTTATGCCGTCGGCGATATCGAAGACGGCCTGGCGAACGTCTATCTGCTCAACACACATGAGCGTATCGACGAAGTGATCGGTCTGAGCGGCAACCTCTACGGCAGCGTGGACTACCTGCGAGCGCTCGATTCGGATGGCCTGCACTGGACGCAGACTTCGAACGATTACGTCGGCAACTACTTCGCGGACATCGCGAGCCTCACCGTGCCTTCGCCGGCGTCGGCGCCGCTGCTTCTGGCGGGCCTCGGCCTGATCGCCTCGCGACGTCGACGGCGATAAGCCGCCCGATCTTCACAACTCAACCAGACCATCTTCTGACGCCGCCGCACCACCTTTGGTGCGGCGGTGTTTTGTCCTTGACGAACTCGACGATCGGACGCGATAACGGTAATCTGCTGCGTCCAGTAGGCCGATAAGCCACTCTGGTGGGACAGAC
>JBMYUK010000194.1:0-5786 GCA_049605275.1 Phycisphaeraceae bacterium | reverse complement strand
GCCCGAAGGCAACGGCACGATGTTCGACAATACCGTCATTATGTACTTCGCTGAGAACGGCGAGACCCACCACAGCCACGGCTGGGAAACGCCTTTCGTCGTGATCGCCGGCGAGAAGACCGGCCTCGACATGGCCCGCCGATATACCCGCGTGCCATACCACGCCACCGAAGGCCACAAGACCCTCGGCAACTGGTACACCACACTGATGCGTATCGCCGGCAGCGACATCGAACACTACGGCGACCTCGACCCCGACATGGGCCGACTCCAACTGCCTCAAACCGGGGAGATCCGCCAGCTCATGGCGTGACAGTGCTGGTGATAGTCAAGAACTCCCGTGGTCGCTTAGCTACCGCATTAACCATTCGATATTCCACAGCTTGCTATCGACTTCGATACATCTTTTGGAAGATAAACCTACTGCACGAAGTGCGTCGGATTCTGCGTCGCCCTCTTCAGACTTTGCTGTATTTCGTAGGAATTCGCCGGGTGTTCGTCCCCCAGCTCGGTGATATTCAGCCTCTCGCAGATAATGATGTGGAGGCGTGCTATTTTGGCCAGTGTCGTTTAATTCAGAAGGGCAAAATGCTCTGACGACTGTACATGTTTTTCACGATTATCCACCCTGACAAAAATTGCCCGATTGAACGCCCATCAAACTAAAAACCGCCCGAGACAATTCGGGCGGCTGGACAACAAGCGCAATCTATCGGCAGAGCATCACAAGCCGCGCCGGATGCGGTAGACCGTGCTCTTGCCGAACCCTGCAACCTCGGCGATCTCCGTCACTTGATGCCCGTCCGTCAGCATCTGCTTGATGCGATCGATCTTCTCGGCCGGCAAGTGACTGTATCTGTTACGCTCCGCCGGAGCGCTTCGTTTCTCAACAGCCTGTTTCACCGCCTCGAGGTTGGCGTAGTGCCAGGCCCGACGCACGGTCGCGACACTGACGTCGGTTCCGCGGTGTTCGGTTAGCCATTCGATGATCTTCGGCATGGTCATTTTCTCGGCCTTGAGCCTGCTAACGTCGTCGGCGATCACGATGTGCTTGGCTGGTTTGCCTGCGTAATTCTTGTTCCGCCGACTCGGTCGGACCTGGGGCCGCTCACCGGTTGTGGCGAACTTGATCGCAGTGGCGACCCTGTGCGGGGACATGCCATGCTCGCTGGCGATCAGGCCCTTGGTCCGCTGCTTCTTCTGCCGAGGCGTGAGCGGCGGGTCGCCGGTGTTGAGTTGGCTTTCTTCAGACGCGAGCCAGGCGTCGAGTTGATCAACATCCTTGCTGTTGTCGTCAGCGGTCGAGCCGGTTAGATCTGACTGATTCCTGACTACATCTGTTTCCAGATCACCCGAAATGTCGCCAACCGTTCCTAACGCTTGTTTGTCTTTAGGTGGTTGCTCTTCCTTAACGTTATTGAATATTCCTGAATGATCCGAACTGTCCGTAACTTGTGAGGCACAATGTGGGGGTTATCATTTAGCGATGTCCGATGTCAAACCATCACTCGCCTCCAGGAAAGTACTGGTCGCGCTGTCCGGGGGGATCGCGTGCTATAAGGTCGCGACGCTCGTGAGCCGGCTCGTTCAGGCCGACGCGGACGTGCGCGTCGTCATGACCGAGGCGGCCACCCGGTTCATTACCCCCCTCACGCTGCAATCCCTCTCCGGGCACCCCGTCCTGACCAGCATGTGGCAGCACGACGACCGCCCCGACTCACAGCACGTCGGCCTCGCGCGGTGGTGCGACGCGATGTGCATCGCGCCCTGCTCGGCCGACATGATCGCCAAACTCGCCCACGGCCTGACGCCCGACATCGTCTCGCTCGCCGCCAGCGCGCTGCCTTCATCGACTCCGCTGCTCCTCGCCCCCGCGATGAACGCCGACATGTGGGCCAACCCCATCTGCCAACGCAACCTGTCGCTGCTCCGAGAACACCTGCCCAACCTCCGCGAAGTCGGCCCCGACGAGGGCTGGCAAGCCTGCCGAACTCGAGGCGGCGGGCGGATGTCAGAGCCTGAGGCGATCCGGGATGCGATCCAGAATCTCCTCTAGTGTCTCACCGGGGAAACGATGATCGTCGCCTATCACCACTCCATCGATGATTTAGTCGAACTGCACATGGCACAGCTGCGTTGGCAGCGCACTCGCGGCCGTGCCGCCAAGGTCCACACGACCACGCTCATCTTGGCTAGCGTTCTTTGTGCGATCGGCGGTCTGCTGTGGCTGGTCACCAAGCAGCCGCCCTACTTTTTGTTTGTCTTCATCCTGATCTACGCGTTGCTGCAGATATTTACGTCCGAGAGCAGCACAAAAAGGAGATATCGCAAGGCAATCACCCGTGCCCTGCCCGGACAGGATTGGTCGCCGTCCATGATCGAGTTGCGGAAAACCGGTATCGCTCACATCAACGCGACCGCCTGTATCGAGTTCTGGTGGTTTGCGGTGAAGGAAATCCGCTTGGAAGGCGACTACCTTCGTGTCTATGCGGAAGACAATTACGTCTCTCAAATACCGCTGCGTGTGTTCAGAACGCCGGCTGATCAAGAGCGATTCAAAACAGCGTTAAGCCAGCACTGGCAAGCCAACAGAGATCGCTGCCCGGTATCTTTTCCGGGAGAATCAGGGTTGATACAAGACCGTCCGATTGTTGACGTCAATCCAAACCCGCCGGCTCCGCCCAGCGAATCGCCTTGAGACCCTTGAGTTCGCGGATGTAGAGCGTATCATCAACGACCGCGAGGTGGCCCCACGTTTCCTGGTCGGACACCTTGTGCTCGGAAACGATGTCCATCTTCTTCGGGGTCGCGTTCATCAGCCGCAGCGTGCCGTCGTACCCGAGCGAAAGGATGCGGTTGCCGCTGACGACGCTGCTCGAATAGTCGCCGAACGCCTCGTCCTTCACCGACCAGTTGACCTCGCCGGTCTCAACATCCAGGCACCACCAGGTCTGGTATCGGCCGTGAAAGTAGAGATGCCCGTCGACGAGCTGCGGCGAAGACATGTACCCCTCGCTCTTTTCGTGCGACCAGACCAATTCGGCGTCGAAGTCGCCGTTATCGTTCGCTGCGATCTTGAACATGAACGAGCCGCCGCCGTAGCTGCTGGTGAAGACGCGGTCTGCGCCGACCGCGGTGGGCGGGAGGATGTTCATCCCGCGGAAGGCTTTGATCGCTTTTTGCCAGAGCACCTCGCCGGTCTCGAGATCGATGCCGCACAATGCCCCGCGCGTCTGCGCGAGCAGCTGGCGTTTGCCCGCGACCGTGGCGATCACCGGCGACGAAAAGTTGCCGCCGATGAAGTCGCGCTGGTCGTGCAGGACCCGCCAGATCGTCTCGCCGGTGAGCTTGTTCAGCTTGCAAACCGACAGGCCCGCTTGGACGTACACGGCGTCGCCATCGATGAGCGGCGAACAAGCCTGGCCGAACTGCGGCGAACGCGTGCCAAAACGCTCCTTGAAATCAACGCGCCAGACCACCTCTCCGGACGCCGCTTGAAGGCAGACCAATTCATCCAGCATGCCCATGACGTAGAGCCGTTGGCCGTCGGTCGCGGGGGTGGACTTGATCCAGCTGCCGTTCTTCCGCGCGAAGAAGGGGACCTTCATCGAGCCCGGCCAGCGCTGCGTCCAGAGTTCCTCACGAGTCGTCGTGTCGAAGGTCCGCACTACCTCGTCCTTCGCGTTCTCGGTCTCCACCGTGAATACGCGGTTTCCCGAAACGATCGGCCCGGGATAGCCAGGCGACAGCTCGATGCGCCAGAGCGGTTGTATATTCTTATCGTTCAGAGTCTGCGGCCAACGCGTATCGGCGAGCGTTCCCATGCGATCCGGCCCGCGCCATTGCGGCCAGTCCGCCGACGCCACGCCACAAGTGAGCAACAACAACGCGGCCAGCGCACAACACAATCGAGCGTTCTTCATCCGGCCATGGTAGCGCGGACGCTGCGCCCGCACAAGCGTCATCGTTCGATCGTCTTCTCGATCTTCCAGCCGAAGCCTTCGCGGTTATCGATCCAGCGAAGCCAACTCGGCGTGAAACAATAAAACTGCTGCAGCTTCATCGCCTTGTCGTACGGCGGCCC
The DNA here is from genome assembly GCA_049605275.1 of Phycisphaeraceae bacterium. Lineage (GTDB taxonomy): Bacteria > Planctomycetota > Phycisphaerae > Phycisphaerales > Phycisphaeraceae > JAHQVV01. The sequence goes on along the minus strand of JBMYUK010000194.1, from coordinate 1,702 downwards.
GGTCACAAACGGATACTTCGCCGCGTATAGGTCGTAGACGTCGCGCAGCTCGCTCGAATCGACAAGGCCCGCGGTGCCCCGCAGCTGCAGGCCGTGGATCCGTTCGGGCGTGTCCTGGTGCGCGTAAATCGTGACCGCGGCCTCGGGCTTGTGCTCGAGGTTGACCGAATGGGCGGACTTGACGCCGCTGACCCAGTGCAGCCGCCAAGCCTTGTCGCTCGCGTATTGGATGTTCGCGTTGCAGGGCTTGCCGTGCGCATCGATCGTCGCGAGCGATGCGGTCTTGCACAACGCGAGAAAGGTTTCGATCTGCTGGTCGATGGCGAGGTCGGACATATCGAGATGGCGCGGCAAACCGCTTGACGTTTCTCCGGTTCAAACCGACACTTTCGAGGCGATTCGATCGATCGCCTCGTTGATATTCGCTCGGCTGTTGAACGCGCTCAATCGGAAGTAGCCCTCGCCGGATTGACCGAAGCCGCTGCCGGGCGTGCCGACGACGTGGGCCTCGCCGAGGAGCTTGTCGAAAAAGTCCCAGCTGCTCAGACCGTCGGGCGTCTGAATCCAGACGTAGGGCGCGTTGACCCCGCCGAAGCACGACAGGCCCTGCGCAGTCAGCGCGTCGAGGATCAGCTTCGCGTTGTCGAGGTAGAAGCGGACGAGGCCTTTGACCTGCTCCTGCCCGGCCTCGGAATACACCGCGGCCGCGCCGCGCTGGATGATGTACGACGCGCCGTTGAACTTGGTCGACTGTCGACGGTTCCAAAGCTGATGCATCGGGACGTCGTTGCCGCCCGCGTCCTTGCCGACCAGCTCTTTCGGGACGACGGCGAAGCCGCAGCGCGTGCCGGTGAAGCCCGCGTTTTTCGAGAAGCTGCGGAACTCGATTGCGCAGGTCTTCGCGCCCTCGATCTCGTAGATCGAGTGCGGCACGTCGGGGTCGGTGATGAACGCCTCGTAAGCCGCGTCGAAGAGGATCACGCTGCCGTGGGCGTTAGCGTAATCGACCCACGACTTGAGGTAGGCCTTGCTCGCGACCGCGCCCGTCGGGTTGTTGGGATAGCAGAGGTAGATGACGTCCAGCTTTTGGTCGGGGATCTCGGGCGTGAAGCGGTTCTCCGCGGTCGCGCGGAGGTAGACCAGCCCGCTGTATTCGCCTTGCTCGTCGGCGGGCCCGGCGTTGCCGACCATGACGTTCGTGTCAACGTAGACGGGGTAGACCGGGTCGGTGACGGCGATCGTGTTGCCCGGGCCGAAGATGTCGAGGATGTTCCCGGTGTCGCACTTGCTGCCGTCGGAGACAAAGATTTCGTCGGCCGAGATGTCGCAGCCGCGGGCCTTAAAGTCGTGCTCGGCGATGAGATCGCGCAGCCAGCCGTAGCCCTGCTCCGGGCCGTAGCCGTGGAAGGTCTCGCGTTTGCCCTGGTCGCCGACGGCCTTGACCATGGCGACGCGGCAGGCCTCGGGCAGCGGCTCGGTCACGTCGCCGATGCCGAGCTTGATGATGGGCGCGTCGGGGTTGGCCTCGGCGAAGGCGCTGACGCGCCGGCCGATCTCGGGGAAGAGGTAGCCGGCTTTGAGGTTGAGGTAGTGACTGTTGATAGTGGGCATGTCAGTCTTTCAGGGTTTGGTTTGATCCACAGATTTCACAGATGGCAGAGATTCAAGGCAAATCGAACCACCAAGGCACCAAGGTCGCGAA